>NZ_JBTVWW010000069.1:0-326 GCF_054819825.1 Desulfocurvus sp. DL1XJH-121 | reverse complement strand
CCAGCGTCGCGAGGCGGCAGCGCTGCGCCGCCATCAGCCGCACGAGGTGCATGCGTTCCTGGATCAACGCCCGGAGTCGCTGCATCTCCTTGGAAGGCTTGCGGTAGGGGCGTTGCGGCGTTGTTTCCCCGAAGCGCCGCAAGACTCGTGCATCAAGCGTGTCGGTCTTCGCCAGGATGCCGAGACTCTTGGCGAAATCGCGTACCTGGCGAGGGTTCGCAACGCTCGCGGGCACGCCCTCGGCGCACAGGACGTTCAGCAACCCCCGCTCGTAACCGCCGGTGGCCTCAAGCACAACCATGGAGACGGCATGCGTTGCCACCAGG
>NZ_JBTVWW010000068.1:0-336 GCF_054819825.1 Desulfocurvus sp. DL1XJH-121 | reverse complement strand
AGCCGTACCCCAACCAAGGGCGGCATGACCACGCTCATTTCATGGCCTACTGTCAGGTGATAACCATCTTAGCACACGCATAGATACGCTACTCTCCTGGTGCCCCCCAACGGAGTGGCTTCCCTTGCCGAGGCATTGCCTCAGGATCGTAAGAAGTGGGGCGCAGAAAAACAGCCCCCGCGCATGGTTATGCGCGGGGGCTGTTTGCATGATTCACCATGTTGTCCGCGAGCAGGCCGCTCAAAAATAGTGAGATGCGAGGCGCAAGGAAAATTCAAGACCGAAGCGTACTCCCCGTACGCGAGGGTTTGAATTTTTCGCAGCAACGAAGCAGAT
>NZ_JBTVWW010000067.1:0-349 GCF_054819825.1 Desulfocurvus sp. DL1XJH-121 | reverse complement strand
GCGTGATCAAAACATGAAGAGCAACGACATTCCGGCTTGACGAGAGACACACATGCTCTGGACTCCCCTGCCCCCCTTTTCAAGCGAAGGCGCTAGCGCACCCATAAACGAAACGGAGACGCCAAGGCGTGTCCAACCATAATGCCATACGTGTCGGCGGGGCAGGGGCTTTGGCGGGGCTACGCGATACGCCTCCGTGTCGCCCCTATCGCCCCGATAGAGGGGATGGGCATGTGCATCCGACAGGCGGGTTGCTGGAAGAGATTTGCCGCAGGGTCATGACGCCATGGTTGCAGGCGGTCCCTGCGTAATTCCTCGGGCTACACGGTACGCCCGGGAATTCGCTTTA
>NZ_JBTVWW010000066.1:0-364 GCF_054819825.1 Desulfocurvus sp. DL1XJH-121 | reverse complement strand
CGGCTTTGACGCTATCGGCATAATCTGCCAGCGTCTTTTGCAGATTTTTATAATTAATGCCCGCTTTTTGCGCAACCGCCCGTAAATCACCGCTAACAAGGATTGGACTCTTTTTGCCATCAAGATCAAAGAAACCCTGCACTTCATCTTTTGTAAAACCATATTTAAGCAGCAGTGCATAGAACCGGTCCCATGTTCTTTGGTCCATCACAACGAAGGCAATCTTATCTTTTTGAGCTGCAATCGCATCCCGAAAGTGGGTATACGGCGCCGACTCGTTAACAATCCGTTTACCGTCAGTGTTAACAAAGATTGCACCCATATCAGTGGCTTCCTTGGTAGAATAGGTTGTCAACTTAGCAAT
>NZ_JBTVWW010000065.1:0-370 GCF_054819825.1 Desulfocurvus sp. DL1XJH-121 | reverse complement strand
TTGCAGGCGGTCCCTGCGTAATTCCTCGGGCTACACGGTACGCCCGGGAATTCGCTTTACGGTCCCGATTTTCGGGGCGGGTATGGATGTGCGCCTTTGATGTCGGCTGATGCGCTTGGACGCTGAACGGATGAGGGTCGGTATCCGTGGGCATTGCCCGACGCGAGGGTCCTTTTCCATGGATTGCCGCATTACTCGTGCCGCGCCATCAGGGACTCCAAATCCCTCCGCATGATCCGTGCTATGATTCTCAGCCCCGGACCGCAGCGCCACTCGCCCCCTGCCCTCCGGGACTCCCCAAGCCCCGGCGCGCTGCCCGGCGCAGCGGCTGTGATGGAAATCAGCGAAGCGGAGCCGGGCTCGTGCGACG
>NZ_JBTVWW010000064.1:0-424 GCF_054819825.1 Desulfocurvus sp. DL1XJH-121 | reverse complement strand
GGGTACGGGGGGCTTCGCTTCGAGGGTTACCACCCAGGTCGCTGCGCCCCCCGCACCCGCAGGGGGCGCTCGGGCGATTGCAGTAGTGCGGACCCGGGAGGGTAGCGCCCCTCGTGTCGCGGCACAGGTAGTGCCGCCCCGTCGCATGAGCCCGGCTTCGCTTCGCTGATTACCATCATAGCCGCTGCGCCGGGCAGCGCGCCGGGGCTCGGGGAGTCCCGGACGGCGGGGCGCGAGTAGCGTTACGGTCCGGGGCTGAGAATCATAGCATGGATCATGCGGAGGGATTTGGATTCCTTGATGGCGCGGCGCGAGCAATGCGGCAATCCATGGAAAAGAACCCTCGCATCGGGCAATGCCCACGGATACCGACCCTCATCCGCTCAACGTCCAAGCTCATCAGCCGACTTCAACGGCGCACATC
>NZ_JBTVWW010000063.1:0-458 GCF_054819825.1 Desulfocurvus sp. DL1XJH-121 | reverse complement strand
GTGCCCACGAAGAACGTGTCCACGGCCACCAGGTCGCCCGTGTGGCGCGTCTCGATGTGCCGGTCACGGAATTCCGGGCTGAAGCGCTCCAGGGCCCGGATCTGGTCGTCGCTGAGTTTGATGTCCCGGCCGCGCACCGACTGCTCCAGCCGCAAAAGCCGCTCGTGGCGCGTGAGCAGGCTGTGACGGCTCCAGACGCCCCGGACGCCGCCCGAACTGACCTGCACCCCGCGGAGTACGAGCTGCTGCGCAACCCGCAAGGCCCCGTGCGTGGGAAATTCCAGGCTGTAGGCCATGATCGCCGCTTCCACCTCTTCGCCCACACGATTGGGATGCGACCCCCTGGGGCCGGGCAGCCGATCCAGCAGCCCTTGCGACCCATGCGTCTGGAAGTTGCGTCTGATCTCGTAGAACTGTTGCCGCGAATAGCCCATCACCTGGCAGGCTCGGCTCACATT
>NZ_JBTVWW010000062.1:0-503 GCF_054819825.1 Desulfocurvus sp. DL1XJH-121 | reverse complement strand
CGTGATCAAAACATGAAGACCAACGACATTCCGGCTTGACGAGAGACACACATGCTCTGCACTCCCCTGCCCCCCTTTTTGGGGCGAGGCGGTACCGGGCCAAAGATGCTTTTGGACGTCCCCCTGTGAAGGCCGAGCGTGTCGGCGGGGCAGGGGCTTTGGCGGGGCTACGCGATACGCCTCCGCGTCGCCCCGATGATCCGGTCGGCCGGATGCCTATTTGTTTTGGCGCAAAGCCAAACGTGCCCTCCCGCCCTCCCACCGCGTTCCGCAACAGGTATGAGAGGGTGGTTTGGGGGGAGGGTTTGTAGCGCTGCGGGCGCGAGGCGCGGGAGAGGCGCGCTCCCTTCGAAGGATTTCCCCCGCCGCGCGGCTGCGCCGCAGGGGCGGGACAAATCCTGGCGGTCGCGAGCCTCTCCCGCGCCACGCGCCAAGTCACAGGCGGAAAGCCTCCCTATCCGAGAACGCGACGGGAAAATAAAGAAGTATCCTACCTGACGATG
>NZ_JBTVWW010000061.1:0-508 GCF_054819825.1 Desulfocurvus sp. DL1XJH-121 | reverse complement strand
AGCGGGCTTTTCGCCCAAGGGGCCACGGTCTGCCGGGACGGCCGGGGAGAAGGAAAGCCTCCTTCCCCCCGGCCCCTCTGGCAGCTGATTCAAAAGCGCGAGCTTTTGAACCAGCTGTCTTCCCTGCCCGCCACGACAAAAAAAACCCGGCCCCGCCACACAGGCAAGACCGGGCTCCACTCGCTTGGGCTCTATCGTCGCGCTTCGCTTACATGTGATTCGGCAACCACAAACACAAATCCGGGAAGGCGATGAAGATCACCAGTCCCACCAACTCCACGAACACGAAGGGGAAGGCGGCGCGGACGATGTCCTGGATGCTTATGTTGTCCGGCGCTATGCCCTTGATGGCGTAGAGGTTCAGTCCGATGGGCGGGGTGATGACGGCCATTTCGCAGGTGATGCCCACGATGATGCCGTACCACAGGGGACTGTAGCCCATGTTCTGGACCATGGGCAGCAAGAGCGGCGTGCTGATGAGGATCACGGAGACGATGTCCATGAACAT
>NZ_JBTVWW010000060.1:0-564 GCF_054819825.1 Desulfocurvus sp. DL1XJH-121 | reverse complement strand
GAAGCGCCATTCGCACTCCTTCAGGAACAGGTAGAAATTGTCCTTGGGGATACCGTTGAACCGTCTCAAATGGCGCTTCGCCTGATTCCAAAAATTCTCAATGCCGTTGATGTGATTTTGCCGGTCAGCAAACAGCTCGGAGTGGTTGATCCGGACATGATGAAAGTCTGACACGTCCAGGGCGTCATAGCTGCTTAAAGCGTCCGTGTAGACGATGCTGTCGGGCAAAATCATTCGCTCAATTATCGGCAGCAAAGTCGCCTTCTGGGCATTGGGGATCATGGTCGTGTAGACCTTGCCTTCACGTTTCAATAGCCCAAAAACAGGCACTTTACCGGCCGCACCTCGCCCCCGTTTACCCTTTCGGCGTCCACCGAAGTAACTCTCATCCACTTCCACTTCGCCGGAGAAAGGGGAGGCCTTCTCCATCTCCTCGGCAACAACCTTGCGCAGCCGAGTAAAGAATGAAACCGCCGTGTTCTTGTTTACGCCCACGAGTTGGGCCGCAGCACGGGCTGTTGTCCCGGCGACGAAGTGCTCCATCAGTCGTGAACGCTTGTGAAT
>NZ_JBTVWW010000005.1:0-173060 GCF_054819825.1 Desulfocurvus sp. DL1XJH-121 | reverse complement strand
CCCCCCCCCCCCCCCCCCCCCCCCCCCCCCCCCCCCCCCCCCCCCCCCCCCCCCCCCCCCCCCCCCCCCCCCCCCCTTTGCTGCTCCCCCCCCCCCCCCCCCCCCCCCCCCCCCCCCCCACGGCTCCAATCCTATCCGAAGCCCGAAAAACAGCGGGCCGCCGCGCACAAGACGCGCGGCGGCCCGTTTTCGGAATCCTTCCAGGCCCGCCTACAGGGCGGCGATGACGGCCTCGGCGACCTCGGTGGTGGTGCTGGTCCCGCCCATGTCGCCGGTGCGCACCTGGCGCGCGGCCAGGACCTTCTTGATGGCCGCCAGCATGGCCGCGGCCGCGTCCTTCTCGCCCAGGAAGTCGAGCATCAGGCGCGCGGACTCGATGCTGGCCAGGGGGTTGACGCAGTTCTTGCCGGCCAGGGCCAGGGCCGAGCCGTGGATGGGCTCGAACATGGAGGGCGTGGTCCGGTCGGGGTTCAGGTTGGCTCCGGCGGCCAGGCCGATGCCGCCCTGGAGCACGGAGCCCAGGTCGGTGATGATGTCGCCGAAAAGGTTGGAGGCCACGATGACGTCGAAGCGCCCCGGGTCCTGGATCATGACCATGCTCAGGGCGTCGGCCAGCATGGCGTTGGTCTCGATGTCCGGGTACTCCTGGGCCACCTCGGCGAAAATGCTGTCCCAGAAGACCATGGAATAGTTCAGGGAGTTGGACTTGGTGCAGCTGGTCACCAGGCCCCGGCCACCGGCCTTCTTGCGCTCCCGCGCCAGCTCGAAGGCGTAGCGCATGACGCGGCGGCAGCCCACCCGGGAGAAGAATCCCAGCTGGGTGGCGAAGCCGTGCTCCTGCTCGGGGTAGAACAGCCCGCCCAGGCGGGCGTATTCGCCCTCGGTGTTCTCGCGCACCACCACCATGTTCACGGTCTCGGGGGTGCACGTGGTCACCGGGGTGTCCACGCCCTCGTGGAGCTGGATGGGCCGGACGTTGGCGTACTGGCCCAGCTGGGTGCGGATGGAATGCAGGGCGTCGATGGACACATGGTCCGGGACCTTGGTCGGGTCGCCCATGCAGCCCAGGAAGATGGCGTCGTAGTTGTCGCGCAGGGTGTCGAGGGCGTCGTGGGGCATCATACAGCCGTGCTCCACGCAATAGTCGCAGCCCCAGGGGTAGGTGTCGACGTCGAGGGTGAAGGAGAATTTGCCCGCGCAGGCCATGAGGACGGCCTGGGCGGCGGCCCAGACTTCCGGGCCGACGCCGTCGCCCGGAATGCTCGCTAAACGGTAGGTGGTCATGTGCTCCTCGGATCAGTCGGTTGAAGTTCGCCCCATCGGCGGCCCGCCGCGCACCGGCAAAAAAGGGCCGAATCCGGACAAGTCGGTCCGGCTCCGGCCCTCTCTCATTCCATGGTCCGCCACGGGCATCCCGGCGCGCCCTCCCCAGGGAGGGGCCGGCCCAGGCCCGGAGGATCGCAACAGGTTCGAAAACCCCGTCCACCGGGCGTAAATCACGAGCGTCACCTCTACCATGGCCTTTATGCAGGCGGTAGTGTTTTGTTCGGGGGCCGAAAATTCAGTGCGGGCGTCCCTGCCGGAGGGCATATCTCCCGTATGGAGTATGAAATACGGAAGCGGGCCCGAACGCGGCGCGGCCCTGCCGGGCGGGCCCGGGATCGCCTCCGTAATACCCACTTATTTGCTATGATACATAAGAAGGTTGCTAAAAACCCTCCACGAGGGTAGAGAAATAGGCATCCTCGACCTTTCCCTCTGGCGAGGGACATAGAATGCGTGAACGAATTTCCAGCTTTCGCCACAGCCTGCTGGCAAAAGTCATTCTCGCGGTCAGCCTGACGCTGTTCGCCTGTATGGCCGTATGGTCTTGGTATAATACGAGTTTTCAGAAAAGCTTCATGATCGAGGACAAGGTGGCGGGCGCGGACAGGCTGTCCGACACCATCCGCCTGGCCACGCACTACGCCATGCTCCACAACTCCCGCGACGACATCCGCCAGATCATCAAGAACGTCAGCCGCCAGAAGGACGTGCAGCGGGTGCGCATCTACGACAAGTCCGGGACCATCCAGTTCTCCAGCCACTACGAGGAAGTGGGCGAGTCGACCAACATCCGGGCCGAGGCCTGCGGCCCCTGCCACGCCTCCTCCCCGCCCCGGGAACGCATCTCCCTGGACCAGCGCACGCGCATCTTCACCACCCCGGCGGGCGAACGCCGCCTCGGGGTGCTCACCCCCATCTACAACGAGCCCGCGTGCTCGCAGTCCTGCCACGTGCACCCGGCGGACAAGGCCATCCTGGGGGCCCTGGACGTGGTCTTCTCCCTGGCGCCCATGGACCAGCGCCTGCGCGATTTCGAGATGCACAGCCTGTCCATCGCCGCCTTCGCCTTCCTGGTCACCACCTACCTGGTGCTGGTGCTGGTGGTGCGCTTCGTGCGCCAGCCCATCCGCAAGCTCATCGCGGGCACCCGCCTCATCGCCCGGGGCGAGGAGATCCCCTTGCAGGGCATGGACCAGGAGGGGGAGATGGGCCAGCTGGTCTCGGCCATCAACAGGATGGGCCGGGACATCACCCAGAAGCAGGCCGAACTGAACAGGCAGCGCGACGAATACCAAAACCTTTTCGAGAACGTGCCCTGCCTGATCACGGTGCAGGACAGGGACTTCCGGCTGCTGCAGTACAACCGGGAGTTCGCCGAGAGCTTCGCGCCCCGGCCCGGGGAGTTCTGCTACGAGGTCTACAAGGGCCGCAGCGAGAAATGCGAGAACTGCCCGGTGGAGGGCACGTTCCTGGACGGGATCCCGCGCTATTCCGAGGAATGCGGCCAGAACCGCGACGGTACCCCGGCCCACTGGCTGGTGCACACCCAGCCCATCCGCAACGAGCGCGGCGAGGTGGTGGCGGCCATGGAGATGAGCCTGGACATCACCCACCGCAAGCTCCTGGAGGAGCGGCTGGAGGAGTCCGAACGCAAGTACCACGCCATCTTCAACCACATCCCCAACCCCGTGTTCCTGCTGGACGAGGCGGACTTCCGCATCCGGGACTGCAACCAGAGCGTGGCCCCGGTGTACGGCTACGCATGCCAGGAGATCATGGGCATGCGCTTCACGGACCTGTTCGCCGACGGCTGCGACCCCGCGCACGAGGACGACCTGCGCCGCGGCCGGACCATCCCCAGGGCCCGCCACAAGACCAGGGCGGGCGCCATCATCCTGGTGGACGTGATGACCGCCGTGGCCGAATATTCAGGCCGCCGCGTGCTCCTGGCCATTTCCCGGGACATCACCAAGCGCCTGGAGACCGAGCAGCAGCTCATCCAGGCCAGCAAGATGGCCACCCTGGGCGAGATGAGCACGGGCGTGGCCCACGAGCTGAACCAGCCCCTGTCGGTCATCCGCACCATCTCCGGCTTCTTCATGCGCAAGGTGCGCAAGAGCGAGGCCATAGACGACGCGACCTTCGTGCAGATGGCCCAGGGTATAGACGACAACGTGGAGCGGGCCTCCCGGATCATCCAGCACATGCGCGAGTTCGGCTACAAGTCGGACCTCAAGCTGGAGAAGGTCCACCTGGGCCGGGTCCTGGAAAAGGCCTTCGAGATATTCGACCAGCAGTTCAAGGTCCACGACATCGAGGTCCGCTGGGACCTGGATCCGGACCTGCCGCCCATCCTGGCGGAACCGAACCGCCTGGAGCAGGTGGTCATCAACCTGCTCATCAACGCGCGCGACGCCATCGAGGAGCGCCGCCGCACCATTCCCGAACGCTCCGGCCCCGACGCGGTGACCATCACCACCGCCGTGGCCGGGGGAAGCGTGCGGGCCTGCGTGGAGGATACGGGCACGGGATTCCCCCCGGGAATCGCCGACAAGCTGTTCGAACCGTTCTTCACAACCAAGGAGGTCGGCAAGGGCACGGGCCTCGGCCTGTCCATCAGCTATGGAATAATCAAGGACCATCAGGGCGTGATCCGCGCGGAATCGGTGCCTTCGGGCGGAGCGCGCTTCTGTATCGAGTTTCCGGCGGCGGGCGATTTGGGACGCTCGGTGCCGGACTGGTCCTAGGCGCGCCCGGCCCGGCCGGAAGCGCGCGCACATGCGCACAGAAACAACGGAGCGAGTATGCGAATCTCAACCAGAAGCCGGTACGGAACCCGGATGATGCTGGATATCGCCCTGCACGCGCAGGACGGGCCGGTACGCATCAAGGACGTGGCCGAGCGCCAGGGACTGTCGGTGAAATACCTGGAAAAGCTCATCCGCGTCCTCAAGGACGCCGGATTCATCGCCAGCAAGCGGGGCCCCAAGGGCGGACACACCCTGGCCGTGCCCCCGGAACGGATCAGCGTGGGCGCGGTGGTGCGCCGCCTGGAGGGCGACGGCAAGCTCGTTGAATGCAACACCAGCGATGCCTCCTGCGCCAACGAGCCCCTGTGCCTGGCGCGGCGCGTCTGGCATGAGGCGGCCAAGGCCATGTTCGAAAGGCTGGACACCATCTCCTTCGCGGACCTCGTGGAGGAGATACGGAGCTACGACATCGGGCAGACGGTGATCCCGGACTTCCTCTCCACCCTGCAGGCCCCGCCGAGCGGCCCCAAGAGGGAGCCCCGCGCGAACACGGCCCAGGAGATGGCCGGGGCCTTCCGGCATCCGTAGCCCGCAAGGCCGCCGGCCCGGGCTCGGGCGCTGGTCCGGCGGCCTTGCGGCGGGCCATGTCCAATCTGGCACAAGCCCTTGACTTGTGCCGGAGTTTTCCATACCGTTTAGGTATACAAACGCGGGACGGCGTCGCATTCCCACCACCCGGCCGCCCCAGGCGGCTCCACCGCAATCCGCCGCCACGCCTAGCCAACCCGAGTGGCTATCATGCGTCTGACCACCAAGAGCCGTTACGGCGCCAAGATGTTCCTGGACATCGCCCTGCACTGCGACGAAGGCCCGGTACGCATCCGCGACATTTCCCGCAGGCAAGGCATCTCGGTCAAATATCTTGAAAAGCTCATCCGCAAGCTGCGGGACGCCCGGTTCATCGAAAGCCGGCGCGGCCCCAAGGGCGGGCACCTCATCGCGCGTCCCCTGGAGGACATCAGCGTGGGCGACCTGGTGCGCGTCCTGGAGGGCAGGAGCCACCTCACGGAAATCACCGAGGACGTGACCGTGGTGCCCGCCCGCGTGGACGACCTGTGCCTCACGCGCAGGGTCTGGGTCGAAGCGGCCCAGGCGCTGTTCGCCAAGCTCGACTCCATCCCCTTCTCCGAGCTGGTGGCCGAGGCCCGTTCCTGCAACCGACCGGCCTGCTGCCTCAAGGACACCGTCCTGTAGGCCGGACGGCGCCCCTTCCGCATACGCATTCCGCCCCCCTGCCGGGCCGGTTTTCCGGCCCGGGCACTCCGTTATTTCATACCTCACAAGACTGATTTTTTTATCATAGCTATATAGCTGTATTCTCAGATTTATCTGTTCAAATTTTCTTGGAAACCAACCCCCCTTGTGCAATTTTTAGCATTTCCTCCTTGACTGGTATAAATTGATTCTATACCCTCCGAGGAGGTTTTAATTGGTTGTCTTAACATGCTGAATTGTATGGCGAAACTACCAATTAGCCACAGGCAAAGGCCGAAAATGGGGAATTTTTCACATTGTTCAGGGATGTTGGCGTTTTTCGCGCGGCCGCTGGAGCGGCGCGGTGGTTCAGGAGCATCGGGCTCCGCAGGGATAGCCGCTCCACCGGCCACGCGATACGCAGGGATTCCCCCCGGCCGAGACCATTCTCTTTCAGCTCAGCCAATGAGGGACATAGCATGAAGAAGGGTAGATTCCTGCTGCGTTGGGCCGCCGTAGCCGCGCTCCTGGCAGCCTTCTCCCTGAGCGGGATCGAGGCCATGGGCGGGGCCAAGCAGCCCGCCGCGGGTGAGCCGCGGGCCGACCACATCGTCATCGACTCGCTCTCGGCCTACGGCAAGCTCGAGGAAAAGGCCGTGGGATTCTCCCACGACAGGCACACCAAGGCCCTCCAGGAGCAGGGCAAGGACTGCTCCACCTGCCACGAGACCGAGAAGGACCGCCTGTCCACCCGGTTCAAGGGCATCAAGGACCAGGGCAAGGCCGCCGTCAAAGAGATTTACCACGCGGGCTGTATCGGCTGCCATAGGGACACGGCCGCGGCGGGCAAGGACTCCGGTCCCACCGACGTGTCCTGCCGCAGTTGCCACGACGGCGGCGGGGAGCCCTCGTCCTGGCGCGCCATCCGCCTGGGCAAGTCCCTGCACTACCGCCACATCGCCTCCGGCCTGATCCCCAAGAACGGCCAGGAGGACAACTGCGCGGCCTGCCACCACAAGTACGACGAGGCCGCCAAGAAGATCGTTCCGGCCAAGGGCGAGGAAGAATCCTGCGGCTACTGCCACACGGACAAGCCCCAGGGTGACGTGAAGGACCTGCGCACGGCCTCGCACACGGCCTGCGTGAGCTGCCACGTGAACATCGCCGCCCAGGGCGCCAAGGCCGGCCCCGCCACCTGCGAGGGCTGCCACACCGAGGCCGCCCAGGCCAAGTTCGAAGTCGTCAAGGACGTGCCCCGCCTCAAGAGGGGCCAGCCCGACGCCGCGTTCCTGGCCGTGGCCGACGCCAAGGCCCTGGACCGCGAATCCAAGGCCATGATGCGGCCCGTGGCCTTCGACCACAAGCTGCACGAACAGGCCGTGGAGAACTGCAGCGACTGCCACCACAAGGCCATGAAGTCCTGCGCCCAGGAATGCCACACCCAGGACGGTGCGGAAAAGGGCGGCTTCGTGACCCTGGAGCAGGCCATGCACGCCCCGGACGCGCCGCAGAGCTGCGTGGGCTGCCACGCCCGGCGCACCGCGGCCAAGGACTGCGCGGGCTGCCATACGCAGATGCCCAAGGCCCCCGAGGCCAAGGAATCCTGCGCCGTGTGCCACACCGACGGCGGGACGCCCGTGGACACCACCATGCTCAAGACCATGAGCAAGGACGACAAGAGCGCAATGGCCGCGGCCATGCTCCAGGCGGAGAAGGCCGCCCCGGGCCTGCCCGCCCTGGACGAAATCCCCGAGAAGGTCGCCATCGCCGACCTGGCGGACCGCTACGAGCCCGCCGAGTTCCCGCACAGGAAGATCGTCGAGTCCATGTACGCCAAGGTGAAGACCAGCAAGCTGGCCTCAGCCTTCCACACCTCCAAGGCCACCTTCTGCCAGGGCTGCCACCACAACAGCCCGGCCTCGGCCACCCCGCCGCGCTGCGCCAGCTGCCACGGCAGGACCCGGGACGCAGCAGCGGGCGACCGCCCCGGGCTGAAGGCCGCCTATCACCAGCAGTGCATCGGCTGCCACACGGCCATGGGCCTGGAAAAGCCCGCGGCCACGGCCTGCGCCGACTGCCACAAGGAACGCAAGAAGTAGGGAACTCCAGATCGAGAGGGATATCGACATGTCCATGAAACGCAGAACGTTCCTCGGCCTGGTGGGGGCCACGGCGGCGGTGGCCGCCACGGGCGCCAAGGCCCGGGCAGCGGGGAACCATCACTTTACCGGATACCCCGGGGCCAAGGCGGTGCTCTTCGACGCCACCGAGTGCATCGGCTGCCGCAAATGCGAAGAGGCCTGCAACACGGTCAACCAGCTGCCCGCCCCGGAAAAGCCCTTTGACGACCTGACCGTGCTGGACGCCAAGCGCCGCACCACGGAAAAGGCCTACACCGTGGTCAACCGCTACGAGAACAAGGCAAACCCCGGGCACCCGCTGTTCCGCAAGATGCAGTGCAACCACTGCCAGGAGCCGGCCTGCGCCTCGGCCTGCTTCGTCAAGGCCTTCAAGAAGACCCCCGAGGGGGCCGTGGTCTACGACGCCAGCCTCTGCGTGGGCTGCCGCTACTGTATGATCGCCTGCCCCTGGTCCGTCCCGGCCTACGAATACGACCAGCCCCTGACCCCGCGCGTGCTCAAGTGCACCATGTGCCACCCCCGCATCCTGGAGGGCAAGCTCCCCGGCTGCGTGGAGGCCTGCCCCAAGGGCGCGCTGCGGTTCGGCGCCCGCGACGAGCTCATCAAGTACGCCCGCCGCCGCATCGAGGCCCACCCGGACCGCTATCTGGACCACATCTACGGCGAGACCGAGATGGGCGGCACCAACTGGCTGTACATCTCCGGCGCGCCCTTCTCCGACCTGGGCCTGCCCGAGGACCTGGGCGTGACCAGCGCCCCCGAGCTGACCTCCGGGGCCCTGGCCGCCGTGCCCGTGGTCACGGGCCTCTGGCCCGTGCTCCTGGCCGGGCTCTACTCCATCCACAAGACCCGCGAAGGCCTGGAGAACAAGGCCCGCAAGGACGCCGTGGCCGCCGCCCTGAGCAGGGCCGCCGACGAGGCCGAGGCCAAGCTCTCCAGCGAGCTGGAGAAGGCCGAGGTGGCCAACAAGCGCAGGATCGAGGTGGAGGTCAAGAAGGCCGTGGAGGAAGCCCTCACGGCCAAGGACGGTGAGGACGACGAACAGCAGCAGCCCGAGGAGGAATCCTGATGCCCGCTGAAAAGAACCCCGGCGCCTCGGCTCTGACGCCGTTCCTGATGGTCGCCGGAATCATCTGCATCATCGGCGTGATCCTCACGGGCATGCGCTTCTACGGCGGGCTCGGCGCGGTCACCAACCTGGACAACAACAACCCCTGGGGCATCTGGATCGGCTTCGACCTGCTCTGCGGCGTGGCCCTGGCCGCCGGTGGCTACACCACCACGGCCGCCTGCTACCTGTTCGGCATCAAGCGCTTCCGCTCCGCCGCCAGGCCCGCGCTGATCACCGCGTTTCTGGGCTACGCCCTGGTGGTCTTCGCCCTGCACTACGACGTGGGCCGCCCCTGGCGCCTGGTCTACCCGGTGTTCTGGTCCCAGGGCACCAGCTCCCTGCTCTTCGAGGTGGGCCTGTGCGTGTTCATCTACCTCTCGGTGCTGTTCATCGAGTTCACGCCCATCGCCTTCGAGTGGCTGGGCATGAAGAAGCTGCGCAACATCGTGCACGCCTGGACCATCCCCCTGACCATCATGGGCGTGGTCCTGTCCACCATGCACCAGAGCTCCCTGGGCGCCCTGTACCTCATCGCGCCCAACAAGCTGCACCCGTTGTGGTACTCCACGTACCTGCCCCTGTTCTTCTTCGTCAGCTCGATGTTCGCGGGCATGTCCATGGTGCTCTTCGAGTCCGCCCTGGCCCACAGGAAGTTCCACCACCTGATGGACGAGGCCCACAGGATGGAGACCGAGGGCGTGGCCCTGGGCTTCGCCAAGGCCTGCTCCTGGATCATGATGGGCTACATCGTGGTCAAGCTCCTGGGCCTGGCCCTGGAGAACAAGTGGGCGCTGTTGGGCACGGGCTGGGGCCTCTGGTTCCTGGTGGAGCTGATGGGCTTCGTGCTCATGCCCGCCATCTCCTACGCCGTGGGCTATCGCGAGCGGAACGTCGGGCTCATCAAGGTCACGGCCATGTGGACGGTGCTGGGCATCGTGCTCAACCGCTTCAACGTCTCCCTGGTGGCCTTCAACTGGCAGCTGCCCTCGGCCGACCGCTATTTCCCCAGCCTGGGCGAAATCGGCGTGTCCGTGTTCGTGGTCACCGTGGGGCTCCTGGCCTACCGCTTCATCGTGACCCACATGCCCGTCTTCTACGAACATCCCGATTACAAGGGCGAACACTAAGCGAGGTGCGCCATGGACCACACGTTCCATACCCTGGTCGACTTCATGATCTATTCCAAGGGCTGGACCTACACCCTCATGGGGCTCGGTCTCGTCGGGATGCTCGGCTTCTGGCTCTTCCTCACCGGACGGGACAGAAAGCAGCGCAAGTACTAGCCGGACAACCGGCAAAGGATACGAGGAGAGACGTATGTACAACTTCCTGACCGGTCCCATGCTCTGGGTGACCTTCAGCGTGCTCGTCATCGGCTGCGCCGCCCGGGTGGCCGCGTACTTCAAGGGCCTCGACTGGCGGCTCGACAGGGTGGCCTACAAGCCCCACATGGGGCGCGGCCTGAAATGGGCGCTGAAGTCCATCGGCTGGTGGCTGCTGCCCTTCGGCAGCCGCAGCTGGCGCGAGAAGCCGGGCATGACCATCCTGTTCTTCGCCTTCCACATCGGCATCGTGTTCGTGCCCCTGTTCCTGGAGGCCCACGCCGTGGTGGTGCGCGAGCGCCTGGGCATCGCCTGGCCCGCCATGCCCGCCACCCTGGCCGACGGGCTGAGCATCGCCATGCTCGTGGCGGGCATCCTGCTCATCCTGCGGCGCATCGTGCTGCCCGAAGTGCGCATCATCACCACGGCCCAGGACTACCTGATCCTGGCCCTGACCATGGCGCCCTTCATCACGGGCCTGGCCTGCAGGCTGCACCTGCCCGGCTACGAGACCTGGCTTCTGGCGCACATCATCTCCGGACACGCGATGCTCCTGGCCATTCCCTTCACCAAGCTCTCGCACGTGGTGCTGTTCTTCTGCTCCCGCGCGCAGCTGGGCATGGACTTCGGCATCAAGCGCGGCGGACAGCACGGCCGCGGCATCGTCTGGTAGGACATAAAACGCACATCGCCGGCAAGGTAAGGAGAATCCCATGCCCGAAGGGAAATACTGCAACAAGACCCCCATCCAGACCGAGGAGGCGCTCCTGGAGCTCCTCTCCGACACCCGGGGGACGCAATACTACGAAGAGATGAAGTCCCTGGACGTGGACAGCGAGGCGCTGGCCCAGCGCCTCAAGGCCACGTGCAAGTCCCGCAACCGCACCTGGCTGGACATCTGCGCCCGCTGCGGCCTGTGCGCGGACAGCTGCTTCATCTACCGCTGCAACGACCGCGACCCCAAGCAGGTGCCGTCCTACAAGATCCAGACGACCCTGGGCGAGATGCTGCGCAAGAACGGCAAGGTGGACAACGAGTTCATGCGCCACGCCATGGACGTCTGCTGGTCCCAGTGCACCTGCTGCTCGCGCTGCGCCCAGTACTGCCCCCACGGCATCGACGTGGGCCAGATGATCTCCTACACCCGCGGCCTGCTCTATTCCCAGGGGTTCGTGCCCTGGGAGATGAAGATCGGCGCGGGCATGCACCGCGTGTACCGGGCCCAGATGGACGTGACCTCCGAGGACTGGGTGGAGACCTGCGAGTGGATGGCCGAGGAGAACGAGGAAGACTACCCCGGCCTGGAGATCCCCGTGGACAAACAAGGTGCGGATATCCTCTACACCTGCAACGCCCGCGAGCCCAAGCACTACCCCGAGGACGTGGCCGAGGCCGCCATCCTCTTCCACCTGGCGGGCGAGAACTGGACCGTGCCCAGCGAGGGCTGGGAGCAGACCTCCCTGGCCATGTTCGCCGGGGACTGGGAAGCCTGCAAGATGCAGGTGCAGACCGTGTACGACGCCATCGAGCGCCTGAAGCCCAAGCGGGTCATCGGCACGGAATGCGGCCACGCCCACCGCGCCACTGTGGTGGAGGGCCCCTACTGGTGCGGCCGCGAGGACGGCGCGCCCCCGGCCCCGTACATCCACTACGTGGAATGGGTGGCCGAGGCCCTGCGCGAGGGCAAACTGAAGATCGACCCGGCCAAGCGCATCAAGGAGCTCGTGACCGTCCAGGACTCCTGCAACTACGTGCGCAACAACGGCCTGGTCATGGCCACCCGCGAGATCATCAGCCACATCGTGGAGCCCGGGTACTTCGTGGAGATGCCCAACAACAAGGAATACAACTACTGCTGCGGCGGCGGCGGCGGGTTCAACGGCATCGGCAAGTACCGCGCCCAGCGCAACGTGGCCCTGCGCACCAAGCGCGACCAGATCCTGGCCACGGGGGCCAAGCTGGTCATCGCGCCCTGCCACAACTGCTGGGACGCCATCCGCGACCTGGAGGAAGAATACGAGATCGGCATCCGCTGGACCTTCCTCAAGCCCCTGCTGATCAAGATGGTCGAGGTGCCCGAGCACCTCAAGCCCCAGGAATGACCGGCCAGGCAACGAACGGGGCGCGCCGCGTGCGCGGCGCGCTCAGAGCTCCAAGCGTGAGGTGAGACATGTTTACGAAGATCCTGTTCGCCACATCCGCCTCCCCGGCCTGCGACGACGCGGCCCGGGTGGCCTTCGACCTGGCCGGGCGCTACGACGCGGAACTCGTGGTCCTGCACGTCACGGGCGTGCCCACTCGCGCCTACAGCCAGGTGGTCAAGGACGTGCGCACCGGCGACGAGGTGGACGTCGACGAGAACTACCTGGACCTGATCCGCGAGGAGATCACCAGCTACTATGAGAAGCAGCTGGCCGCCTGCGCCAGGGCCTGCCGTATCGAGATCGTCACGGGCTACCCGCACCGCGAGATCCTGCGCCAGGCGCGCTCCATGGGGGCGGACCTGGTGGTCATGGGCGCCAGCACCCGGGGCGAGGAAGGCAAGTTCTACCGCCGGGGCATCGCCGGCAGCACCCTGCAGCGCGTGGCCAAGGCCGCCCGCTGCCCCGTGCTCTCGGTGCACCGGCCCAGCGCCTCCTACTGGGGCGGGTTCAGCAACGTGGTCTTCGCGGCGGACTTCTCCAAGCCCGCGGACAGCGCCTTCTCCTTCGCCCTGAAGACCGCCCGCGACCTGGACTGCGAGCTGCATCTCTTCCACTGCGTGGACATCTCCGCCCTGGCCCAGGGCCGGGAGATGGACCAGGACGAGATCGAGGACCGCATCATCGAGTCCCGCAAGCGCATGCACGCCGTGTACGGCTCGGCCATCCCCGGGGACTTCAAGAACTGGGACATCGACGTCTGGGAAGGCACTCCCTACGTGGAAATCGTGAAATTCGCCCGCGACAGGCAGGCGGACCTCATCGTGCTGGCGCACCACGCCGCGGACCCGGACATCGAGGCCGCGCGCATGGGCAGCACCATGGAGCAGGTCATCCTGCGCGCCACCTGCCCCGTGGTCAGCGTCAGCCGATCGGACAAAATCTGAGCGCAACAGCAACCGGAACCGGCGCGCCCGGGATAATCGCGCCGGACCAAGGAGAGGCTTCCATGCCCAAGATCATGATCATAGACGACGACCCCGATATCGTGACGTATCTGACCGACATCTTCACGGACAACGGCTACCAGACCTGCTCGGCCGCCGACGGCTCCCAGGCCATGGACGTCGTGCAGTCCGAGGCCCCGGACCTCATCACCCTGGACATCGAGATGCCCGACGAGTGGGGGCCGAAATTCTACCGCAAGCTGTCCAAGAGCACGGAGTACAAGCACATTCCCGTCATCGTCATCAGCGGGCTGGCGGGCAACAAGTACGCCGTGCCCAAGGCCGTGGCCAGCCTGACCAAGCCCTTCGACCCCGACGAGCTCGTGGGCATCGTGAGGGACGTGCTGGGCGCGTAGCGGTTCCCATACACGCCTTCTGGCGAATGGAGGCGCGACCCCGCGCCCACCGCCGCCAGGCAACCGTACCGGGAGGAGAATGACCCATGTCCAAGAAGATTATGGTCGTCGATGACGACAGGGACATCGTCGAGTACCTGGTCACCATTTTCACCGACAACGGCTACGAAACCTGTCAGGCCTCCGACGGCGACAGCGCCCTGGAGGTGCTGCAGCGCGAGGAGCCCGACCTCGTGACCCTGGACCTGGAAATGCCCAAGGAATGGGGCCCCAGGTTCTACCGCAGGATGAGCAAGCTGCCGAGGTTCAGCGACACCCCGGTGGTGGTCATCAGCGGGCTGTCCGGCATCCACCTGGCCATCAAGAAGGCCGTGGCCACCATCAACAAGCCGTTCAACCCCGACGAGGTCCTGGGCATAGTCCGGGACGCCTTGGGAGAATAACCTGTTGCGCGCGGCCGGGGCTCCCCGGCCGCGCGGCCCTTCCGCCACACCGCGCGCAGCCGCGGGCCCTCGCGCACGCCCCGCGAACCGCACTCCTGCACGCCAACCCAGCACGGGGCAGGCATGAACAACAAGATTCTCCTGGTGGACGACGAAGAGGGAATCCGCACCTTCCTGGGCCTTTCCCTGGCCGACCTGGGCTACGAGGTCCTGACCGCGGAAAACGGGGCCCAGGCCCTGGAAGTCTTCGCCGAACACGCCCCCTCCATCGTGCTCACGGACATCAAGATGCCCGTGATGAACGGCATCGAACTCCTCAAGCGCGTCAAGACCGCCAGCCCGGACACCGAGGTGGTGATGATTTCGGGCCACGGCGACCTGGACCTGGCCATCGAAAGCCTCAAGGCCGAGGCGGCTGATTTCGTGACCAAGCCCATCAACGACCAGGTCCTGGAGATGGCCCTGGTGCGCGTGCGCGACAAGATCGCCATGCGCGAGGAGCTGCGGCGCTACACCGAGAACCTGGAACACCTGGTGGACGAGAAGAGCGCCCGCATCGTGGAGCTGGAGCGGCGCACCGCCGTGAACCAGGTGGTGGACTGCTTCGCCGGGGCCCTCAGGGGCCTGGCCTCGGACGTGGAGGACGGGGCCGGGGCCTTCAACATGCTGCCCTGCTTCGTGTCCGTGCACAACGCCTACCTGGAGATCGTGGCCGCCAACCAGCTGCACCGCGACCGCCTGGGCGACATGGTGGGCAAGAACAGCTGGGAGCCCTACACCGACCCCTCGGACCAGGACGCGGGCTGCCCGGTGGGCCGGACCTTCGCCACGGGCAAGGGCCAGCGCGTGCGCCGCACCCTGAAGGCGCCGGACGGGGCGCGCATCCCAGTGCTGGTGCACACGGCCCCCATCCTGGACCACGACGGGGACGTGGACCTGGTGCTGGAGATCAGCGTGGACGTCACCGAGGTGCAGCGGCTCCAGGAGGAGCTGCGCGCCACCCGGGCCAAATACCAGATGCTTTTCGACGAGGCCCCCTGCTTCATCTCCGTGCAGGACCGGGACTACCGCATCACCGCGGCCAACCGCCGCTTCAAGGAACAGTTCGGCGCGGACACGGACGGGGCCCTGTGCCACCAAGTCTACACCCATCGCGGGGAGCCCTGCGACGGCTGCCCGGTGAGCGCGTCCTTCGCCGACGGCCTCTCGCACCAGAAGGAGACCGTGGTCACGGCCAAAAGCGGGGAGCAGTTCAACGTGCTGGTCTCCACGGCGGCCATCCGCGACGCCTCGGGCCGGGTCTCGGAGGTCATGGAGATGTCCGCGGACATCACCCAGCTGCGCCAGCTCCAGGACCACTTGGCCTCCCTGGGGCTGATGATCGGGTCCATGTCCCACGGCATCAAGGGAATGCTCACGGCCCTGGACGGCGGCATCTACCGCGTGGACTCGGGATTCAGGAAGCAGGACCCCGAGCGCGTGGAGACGGGCTGGGAGACGGTCAAGGACCTGGTGGGCCGCATCCGGGCCATGGTCCTGGAGATGCTGCACTACGCCAAGAACCGCGACCTGGACTGGTGCGACGTGGACGCCGGGGGGTTCTTCGCCGACGTGGCCGCCCTGGTGGAGCCCAAGGCCTCGCGCGCGGGCGTGGCCTTCGTGCGCGAGCCCGGGCAGGACCTCGGCACCTTCGAGGCCGATCCCCAGGCCCTGTCCGCGGCCCTGGTCAACTTCCTGGAAAACGCCGTGGACGCCTGCGGGAGCGACCCGGAGAAGATCGGGCACACCGTGACCTTCGGCCTGTCCGGCGACGCCACGCACCTGACCTTCCGCGTGGAGGACGACGGCGTCGGCATGGACCGCGAAACCCGCGAACGCATGTTCACCCTGTTCTTCTCCTCCAAGGGCCGCAAGGGCACGGGCCTCGGCCTGTTCGTGTCCGAAAAGACCATCCGCCGCCACGGCGGGGACATCGAGGTGCGCTCCGAGCCCGGCCAGGGCTCGGCCTTCACCATCCGCCTGCCCCGGACGCTGCCCGAATCCGCCAAGACCCGCCTGGAGGACGTCCGCCCCTCCGAGGCGCCGTAGGCAAGAGGACGCTTCCTGCGCCAGCGCCGCCGCCGTGGGGCGACATCGGCGACGACTTCGGCGTGGCCCGCGAGCCGGGCGCAGGAACCCAAGTCCCCACGCCATGGGGGGACGACGTTGCGGGCAATGTCCCCCACCCGTCACCGCGTTCGCCCCACTCCGCCGTAAAAATCCCCAGATGGCCCAGGCCAAGGCCCACCAAAAGCATGCGCCCGAACCCCTCGCTCGCGGCCAGCCGCCCGGCGGGGATCAGCGGGCGACGAACCTCGCCCGGCACGCGGCCCCAACCATCACAATGCACAATTTCTCCATCTCCCGGCCCAGCACATGCTGAATCCGAGCACGGATGTTTTCATTGACGCGAAAACGTTTATTCACGACAACTGCACCCGAGAAACGAGTCACAAGGAGCACGAAGTATCGGCAATCAGCCATTGGGGCGCAGATGACAACACACGGACAAACGCATTTCGCCCCGGACTCCAAAATCTTCTCTCTGCCAAACCATGAACAGCAACGTAAAATTATGGATACTGGCCAGCCGCCCCAAAACGCTTCCGGCAGCCCTGGGCCCGGTGCTGGTGGGCAGCGCGCTGGCCTTCCAGGCCCAGCGCTTCCAGTGGATCCCCGCGTCCCTCTGCCTGGCCTTCGCCCTGCTGATCCAGATCGGCACCAACTTCGCCAACGACTACTACGACTTCATAAAGGGCGCGGACACCGAGGAACGCCAGGGCCCCAAGCGCATGACCGCCTCGGGCCTGATTCCCCTCAAGCGGATGAAGATCATAACCGCCGGGGTCTTCGCCCTGGCCTTTGCCGTGGGGCTGGGGCTGATTCCCTACGGCGGCTGGTGGCTGCTCATCATCGGCGTGCTGTCCATCCTCTTGGGCTACGGCTACACCGCGGGCCCCTTTCCCCTGGCCTACCTGGGGCTGGGCGAGATATTCGTGATGATCTTTTTCGGCTGGATAGCCGTGGGCTGCACGTATTTCGTGCAGGCGGGGGAGGTCAGCACCCTGGCGCTCTTGGCGGGCACGGCGGTGGGGGCGCTGAACACGAACCTGCTGGTGGTGAACAACCACCGCGATGTGGAGACGGACGTCAAGGCCGACAAGCGCACCCTGGCCGTGCGCTTCGGGCGGGGCTTTTCCTGCTTCGAATACCGGGCCTGGTTCGCCCTGGCCCTGGGCTGCGCCCTGGCCATGGCCCTGCTCCTGGGCTCGGCCTGGCTGCTGCTGCCCCTGGCCGTCCTGCCCCTGGGCCTCAGGCTCTGCGTCATGATGGGCAAACTACAAGACGGGCCGACCTACATCCGCATGCTGGGCAAGACGTCCATCGTCCTGACCCTGTACTGCCTGCTCATGAGCGCCGGGCTGCTGCTCGGCTGACCAGCATCATCCAGCGCAAGACGGCCCCGCCTATAAGTGCACCTGACGCTCGCCGCCTTCAGCGGGGTGGTTTCTAGGCACCCTACTCCACTGTGACGCTCTTGGCCAGGTTGCGGGGCTGGTCCACGTCCTTGCCCAGGTAGTCGGCCACCTCGTAGGCGAAGAGCTGCAGGCAAGGGAGCGCCAGGAAGGCGGACAACGGGCCCCAGGACGCGGGGATCTCCCAGGCGTCGTCCACGCCCAGGTCCAGGCCCGGGTTGGTCAGGGCGATGATCCGGCCGTCGCGCGCCTGGACCTCCTCCAGGTTGGACTTGACCTTGGGCAGCAGGCCGTCGTGCAGGGCCAGAGCGAAGGTCGGGAAATCCGGCTCGATGAGGGCTATGGGCCCGTGCTTCATCTCGCCCGAGGCGTAGCCCTCGGCGTGGATGTAGCTGATCTCCTTGAGCTTCAGCGCGCCCTCCAGGGCCAGGGGGAATTGCAGGCCCCGGCCGAGGTACATGAAGCTTTTGACCCCCGCGTACTTGCGGGCCAGGGCCTGGGCCCGGTCGCGCATGCCGGGCAGCTCGGCCTCCAGGAGCACGGGCAGGCCGTGCATGGCCTGGACCCCGCGCTGGGCCACCTCGGCGGGCAGGGCGCCCTTGGCCGCGCCCCAGTGGAAGGCCAGCAGATACAGGGCCGTGAGCTGGCTGCACATGGCCTTGGTGGAGGCCACGCTGATCTCCGGCCCGGCCTGGGTGTAGATCACGTGGTCCGACTCCCGGGCCACGGACGAGCCCACCACGTTGCACAGGCCGATGACCTGGGCCCCCAATTCCTTGGCCCGGCGGATGCCCGCCAGGGTGTCGGCGGTCTCGCCGGACTGGCTGATGGCCAGGACCACGTCGTCCTGATCCAGGATCAGGTCGCGGTAGCGGAACTCCGAGGCGATCTCCACGCGCACGGGGATGCGCGCCCAGGACTCGATGAGGTTCATGCCCCACAGCCCGGCGTGGAAGGAGGTGCCGCAGGCCACGATGTGCAGGCGCTTGGGCGCGGCCAGGCCCTCCAGCTCGGGCAGGCGGATGACGCCCTTGGCCGCGTCCAGGCGGCCGGCCAGGCAGTCGGCCACCACCTTGGGCTGCTCGAAAATCTCCTTGATCATGAAATGCTTGTGCCCGCCCTTCTGGGCAGATTGCACGTCCCATTCGATGTGCTGCACGGCCTTTTCCAGGGGCGCCAGGGTGGCGGCATCAAAGACCTGCCAGGAGCCCGCATCCATGCGCACCAGTTCGCCGTCGTCCAGGAAGACCACGTCGCGGGTGTAGTTCAAGAAGGCCGGGATGTCCGAGGCCACGAAGTTCTCGCCCACGCCCGCGCCGAACACCAGGGGGCTGGACTGGCGCGCCGCGTAGACCACGCCGGGCTCGTCCAGGCAGATCAGGGCCAGGGCGTAGGCCCCTTCCACGCGGGCCAGGGCCCAGGCCAGGGCCTCCAGGACCACGCCGTCCTTCTCCTTCATGCCCTCGGAGATGAGGTTCACCAGGACCTCGGTGTCCGTCTCCGAGGCGAAGGTGTAGCCCTTGGCGCTGAGCCAGTCCTTCTGCTCCTGGAAGTTCTCGATGATCCCGTTGTGGATCATGGCCAGGCGGCCCGCGTTGTCCTTGTGGGGGTGGGCGTTGCGCTCCACGGGCACCCCGTGGGTGGCCCAGCGGGTGTGGCCGATGCCGCTGGTGGCCATGAGCACGTCGCGGCCGTTGATCTTGGCCTCCAGCTCGCTGAGCTTGCCCTCGGCGCGCAGGAGCTCCAGCTCCCTGCCCTGTATGAAGGCCACGCCCGAGGAATCGTAGCCCCGGTATTCAAGACGCTTCAGCCCCTCCATGAGGAGGGGCACCGCGGGCCGGTGCCCGGCGTAGCCGATGATGCCGCACATAGAAAAGACCTCGAAATGGCTAGGTGTTGTGCTTGCGGGGCGGTCGCCCGCCGCGCGAAGGCCCGAGGATACTCCAGAACCCCGCGCCTACTCAAGGCCGGCCCGGGCCAGGAACCCGGGGAAGCCCTCCAGCAGGACGCGCAGGGCCTTGCCCCGGTGGCTGCGGGCGTTCTTTTCCTCGCGCGTGAGCTCGGCGGAACGGCGGCCCGACAGGGAATCGACGAACAGGGGATCGTAGCCGAAGCCGTTGTCGCCCTTGGGCGCGCGGGCGATGCTCCCCTCCCAGGCCCCCGAGGCCGAAAGGGTCTCGCCGCCCGGGGCCAGGGCCGCCATCACGCAGCGGAACCGCGCCGTGCGCTGCGCATCGGGGACGTCCCTGAGCGCGTCGAGCAGCTTGGCGTTGTTCTTGGCGTCGTCGTGGTCCGGGCCGCCGTAGCGGGCGGAATAGACCCCGGGCGCGCCGCCCAGGGCGTCCACCTCCAGGCCGGAATCGTCGGCCACGGCGACGAGCCCCGTGGCCTCCATCACGGCCCGGGCCTTGAGCAGCGCGTTCTCCTCGAAGGTCTCGCCCGTCTCCTCGATCTCCCCGATCTGCGGGAAATCGTCCAGGCCCCGGACCTCCAGGCCCCGCCCTTCGAGCAGGGCGGAAAGCTCCGCGATCTTGCCCTTGTTCCTCGTGGCCAGCACAACCGCGCCCATCATTCCTCCGTGTGGTTCGTCGTATCCAGGCCCCTCCCGGGACCGGGCAAGTCTTACCCGGCCCCGGCCGCCGCGTCCAGCCCGCGCGGCCCTCGACGCCGGGGGCCGGACAGGATATCCCTTGCCAAGGCCGGGGGACTGACGTAGTTCCGGCCGCCTGGAGGACCGACCATGAACCCGCTGCGCGTACACACCATCAGCCTGGGCTGCCCCAAGAACCGGGTGGACACCGAACGCATGCTGGCCTGCCTGGGGCCGGACATGGAGCCCTGCGACGCGCCCGAGGAGGCCGACCTGGTGCTGGTGAACACCTGCGGGTTCATCGCCCCGGCCGTGGAGGAATCCGTGTCCGCCATCATGGACGTGGTCCAGGCCGTGGAGGACGTGGAGCCCCGGCCCGTGGTGGCCGTGACGGGCTGCCTGGTCAGCCGCCACGCCGAGGAGCTGAAAGCGGAAATCCCGGAGGTGGACATCTGGCTCCCGGCCCTGGAGAGCGGGCGCTTCGGCGAGCTGGCCGCCCGCGCCCTGGGCCGCGAGCCCGCGCGTCCGGCCCCGGCCCTGCGCGCCCTGTCCACGGGGCCGTCCTACGCCTATCTCAAGCTGGCCGAGGGCTGCGACCACGCCTGCTCCTTCTGCGTCATCCCCTCCCTGCGCGGGCCGCTCAAAAGCCGCCCGGCGGACCTCATCGTGGAGGAGGCCGGGCTGCTGCTGGACCAGGGCGTGCGCGAGCTGGTGCTGGTGGCCCAGGACCTCACGTCCTACGGCAACGACCTGGGGGACGCCGAGGCCCTGCCCCGGCTCCTGGACAGGCTCCTGCCCCTGCCCGGCCTGGCCTGGCTCAGGCCCATGTATCTCTACCCCGCCGGGCTGACGCCTAAGCTGCTGGACTGGATGCGCGCGGCCGGGCGGCCCCTTCTGCCCTATTTCGACGTGCCCGTGCAGCACGCGCACCCGGACATCCTCTCCAGCATGGGCCGCCCCTTCGCCCGCGACCCGCGCCGCGTGGTGGACCGCATCCGCGAGCGCTTCCCCGAGGCGGCCCTGCGCACCAGCATCATCGTGGGCTATCCCGGGGAGACCGACGAGCACTTCCGGATGCTCACGGACTTCGTGCGCCGGACGCGCTTCATGCACCTGGGGGTCTTCGGCTACTGCGACGAGGAAGGCACCCGCTCCCACACCCTGCCCGGCAAGGTGCCCGCCCATGTCATCGAAGACCGCCGCCAGGAGCTCATGGCCATCCAGGCGGACATCAGCGCCTCGCTCCTGGCGGATTTCGAGGGCCGGGACATGGAGGTGCTGGTGGACGCGCCCCACGACGAGTGGCCGGGCCTGCACGTGGGCCGCACCTGGTTCCAGGCCCCGGAGGCCGACGGCCTGACCTACGTGTCCGGCCCGGGGGTCGAGCCCGGGGCCCTGGTCACGGCAACAATCCACGAGGCCCAGACCTACGACCTCGTGGCCCTGGCCTGACGCGCGCCGCGCCGCGCAAGGCAAAAATCCATAAGCATTCCCCGGCTTCCGCCCCAGGCGGCGAGGGCCCGCGCGCCGCGGCCCGTCCCGGGACGGCGCAAAGCCCTCGCAATGCGCGCACTGAGCCTATTTTTAAGGCTTGCAAGGCGGGGCCGGGTTTGGTAGAGAGCCCGGATTATCGTTGTTGGAGGTTAATCAATGGTAGAAACTATGGAACAGGAAAATTTCATGATGGACGGCATGAACTTCGAGGATGCTCTTGAGCAGTACCTGCCCATCGCCGATTGCGGCGACCTGGGCGAGGGCAGCATCGTCGAAGGCGAAGTCGTTCGAATCGGCGAGGACCATGTCCTCGTGGACGTCAACTTCAAGTCCGAAGGCCAGATTCCCGTGGGTGAATTCCGCACCCCCGAGGGCGGGCTGGACGTCAAGGAAGGCGACAAGGTCGACGTCTACGTCGTCCGCAAGAACGAGTCCGAGGGCACCATCATCCTTTCGCGCGAACGCGCCAAGCGGATGAAGCTCTTCGACGAGATCGAATCCATCCAGGAAGAAAACGCCGTCACCAAGGGCCGCATCATCCGCCGCATCAAGGGCGGCTACACCGTGGACCTGGGCGGGGTCGAAGCCTTCCTGCCCGGCTCCCACGTGGACCTGCGGCCCGTTCCCGATATGGACGCGCTGGTCGACCAGGAGTTCGAGTTCCGGGTCCTGAAGATCAACCGCCGTCGCTCCAACGTCATCGTCTCCCGCCGCGTGCTTCTCGAGGAAGAGCGCGCCGAGAAGCGCGACGAGCTGCTCTCCACCCTCGAAGAGGGCCAGGTCATCACCGGCAAGGCCAAGAACATCACCGAGTACGGCGTGTTCGTGGACCTCGGCGGCCTGGACGGCCTGCTGCACATCACCGACATGTCCTGGAAGCGCATCAAGCATCCCAAGGAAATGGTGCAGCTGGGCGACGAGCTGGAGCTCAAGGTCCTGAACTTCGACAAGGACAACCAGAAGGTCTCCCTGGGCCTCAAGCAGCTCAAGTCCGACCCCTGGGAAGAGATCGAGCAGAAATACCCCGAAGGCGCCCGCTACACCGGCAAGATCACCAACCTGGTGGACTACGGCGCGTTCGTGGAGCTTGAGGAAGGCGTCGAGGGCTTGGTGCACATCTCCGAGATGTCCTGGACCCGCAAGCTGCGCCACCCCTCCCAGATGGTGCACGCGGGCGACGAGGTCGAGGTGGTCATCCTCGGCGTCGACCCCGACAAGAAGCGCATCTCCCTGGGCATGAAGCAGGTCAGCCCCAACCCGTGGGATCTCGTGGCCGAGAAGTACCCCGAGGGCACCATCCTCGAGGGCACCATCAAGAACATCACCGAGTTCGGCATGTTCATCGGCATCGAGGACGGCATCGACGGCCTGATCCACGTCTCCGACATCTCCTGGACCAAGAAGATCCGCCATCCCAACGAGGTCTACAACCAGGGCGACACCGTCCAGGCCAAGGTCCTCACCGTGGACAAGGAAGCCGAGAAGTTCACGCTGGGCATCAAGCAGCTCAACGAGGACCCCTGGCTCCAGGTCCCGTCCCGCTACCCCGTCGGCACCCTGGTCAACGGTCTGGTGACCAACATCACCGACTTCGGCCTGTTCGTCGAGGTGGAGGAAGGCATCGAGGGTCTGGTCCACGTGTCCGAGATCTCCCGCAAGAAGATCAAGACCCCCTCCGAGCTGTACAAGGAAGGCGTGGAAATCCAGGCCAAGGTCATCCACGTCAGCGCGGACGAGCGCCGGCTCGGCCTGTCCATCAAGCAGCTGAAGGTGGAAGAGGATCGCAGGGCTCCCAAGGAGTTCCGCGGCGCTTCCAGCGAAGGCGCGAGCACCAACCTGGGCGACCTGCTCAGGGCGAATCTCGATGCCCAGCAGCAGTCCGAAGACGAAGAATAAAAGCTTCAGCAGGAACCATCCGTTCCTGTTCGGCTTTATGCTCATTCTGGCGGCCATGGTCCTCCTCGGGGGGACCGTGGCCGCCGTTCGTGTTTGGCTGGGCGGGTCCGACGGCCTGGCCATGGGCAAGGACAAGCTGGGCATCGTGCGCATCGAGGGCGTGATCTCGGGCTCCGAGAAGATCACCTCCTGGATCGCCAAGCTGCGCGACGACGCGTCCGTGAAGGGCGTGCTGTTGCGCGTCAACTGCCCGGGCGGCGCCGTGGCCCCGTCCCAGGAGATCTACAACGCGGTCCTGGGCCTGCAGGCCGTGAAGCCCGTGGTGGTCTCCATGGGCAGCGTGGCCGCCTCCGGCGGCTATTACGTCAGTTGCCCGGCGGACCTCATCGTGGCCAACCCCTCGACGCTCACCGGCTCCATCGGCGTGATCATGCAGTCCGCCAACGTGGAGGGGCTCCTGGAAAAGCTGGGCATCCAGCGCCTGACCCTGACCAGCGGCAAGCTGAAGGACGCCGGCTCGCCCTTCAGGGCCATGACCGCCGAGGACCGCGCCTATCTCATGGGGCTCATCAAGGACATCCACGAGCAGTTCCTGGCCGACGTGGCCGTTGCCCGGGAAATGGACGTGGAGGCCCTCAGGCCCATCGCCGATGGCCGGGCGCTCACGGGCAATCAGGCGCTCAAGGCCGGGCTGGTGGACGAGCTGGGCGGCATGGACCTGGCCGTGGCCGAGCTCAAGAAGCTCTGCAAGCTGGACCCCAAGGCCAAGATCCCGGCCGTGTCCGGGCCAGCGGAAAAGAAGCCCTGGCTGCGCGAAATCCTGGGCGAACTGCAACTGAACATCCACACAGACCTTCCCGGGGCGGACCTTCCCGGGGCGGACCTGTCCGGCGCCGGGGCCGTGATCCGCTAGCTCCCCTCCCGCCCCCGCCTTGAGGCTTTACTCCCGCGCGGCGGGGCCGTATCGTGCCTGCGAACAACCGCACGGAGCCCCCATGAACGAGACCATCGACATCCTGCGCCACGGCGGGCGCATCGACGTGGACCAGGCCCTGGACCTGGCCGAGAACGCGGACCTGCACACCCTGGGCGAACTGGCCCTGGCCGCGCGCGAGGCCCGCTTCGGGCGCAAGGCCTTCTACGTCTACAACCAGCACCTGAATTTCACCAACCTCTGCGCCAACGCCTGCCGTTTCTGCGCCTTTTCCAAGCGCCTGGACGATCCCACCGGCTACGTCCACAGCCCGGAACAGGCCCGGGCCATGGTGCGCGAACGCGCCCACGAGCCCATCCGCGAAATCCACATCGTGGGCGGCCTGAACCCGAACCTGCCCTACGAGTACTACCTGGAGCTGTTGGAGGGCGTGCGCGCCGAGCGGCCCGACGCCGTGATCAAGGCCTTCACCGCCGTGGAGGTGGACCACCTCTCCAGGGCCTACGGCAGGAGCCTCGAACAGGTGCTCACGGACATGCGCGAGGCCGGGCTTAACGCCATGCCCGGCGGCGGGGCCGAGGTCTTCGATCCCGAGCTGCGCAAGCGCCTCTGCCCCGAGAAGCTCTCGGGCGAGCGCTGGCTGGCCATCCACGAGCTGGCCCATTCCCTGGGCATCCGCACCAACTGCACCCTGCTCTTCGGGCACATCGAGAACTGGCGCCAGCGCCTGGAGCACATGGCCGCCCTCAGGGACCTCCAGGACAGGACCGGCGGCTTCCTGGTCTTCATCCCCCTGCAATACCAGCCGGGCAACAACCCCCTGGAGGCCGAGGGCACGGACGGTGCGGACTACCTGCGCATGATCGCCCTGTCGCGCCTGTTCATGGACAACGTGGACCATTTGAAGGCCTATTGGGCGTTCTCGGGCGTCAAGCCCGCCCAGCTGGCCCTGTCCGCCGGGGCCGACGATTTCGACGGCACCCTGGTGGAGGAAAAGGTGGGCCACGCCGCCGGCGCGTCCAGCCCCAAGGGCATGACCGTGGCCCGGCTGCGCGAGACCATCGAGCAGGCGGGGTTCACCCCCATCGAGCGGGACACCTTCTTCAACGAAATCGCAGCCCGTTGAAAAACCGCAATCTGCTTCGTTGCTGCGAAAAAGACAAAACCTCGCGTATTGGGATACGCGTCGGTCTTGTCTTTTTCTTGCGCCTCGCATCTCACGCTTTTTGAACGGGCTGCGGCACTGCCCTCCCCTGGAGGACAGCCGCCCGACTCTTTCCCAAAAAAAAACGCCCCCCGGTTAGCCGGGGGGCGTTGATAATTTTGGTGCTGACGAAGGTCTCCGGCTAGGCCTCGTCGTCGTGGCGGCCGTCCTTTTTGTGGGCGGGCTTTTCCTGGCCGGTCTCAGCGCTTGCGCTCTGCCGGGCATAGGCCTTGGCCGCTTTGGCCCGCTCGGGGGTGAGCTGGGAGCGGTCCTCGCCGTCCCCGGAGTCGAACTTCACGTGGCGCGTGATCCTGCCCTTGCCCTCGGCGTCGGTCTTCACGGTGTAGACGTGCACCTCGCCCTGGTCCTCGGGGTCCTGGATCACGTCGGCCCAGGTGTTCAGCGCGTTGCCCGGCAGGCCCTGGCCGCGCGTGTCGTCCTCCTGTTCCTGCAGCCGCTTCCAGAACGTCTCGACCACCCAGGTCTGGTCCTTTTCCTCGGGCGCGCCGCAGGTCTCGATGTAGTCGCGCACCACCTGCAGCCGCGCCTGCCTTTCCAGCTCGGCCTCGTCGGCCTGGGCATCCTCCTTGGCCAAAGCCTCCTGGGCGGCGCGCAGATCGGCGTCCAGGACCGGCAACTCGGCCTCGCGGTCCTCGTCCGCGGCCTGCGGGGCGGCGCCGCGCGGCACGCGCGCCGGGCTGAACGACTGCATGACATCCTGCGAAGACAACCCATCCAATCGCATGCGAACCTCCGGGCAGTTATTTCCCACGCCCGGAATGCATGCAAAAACCATTCATTAAGCGGAAGAAACGCCCCCGCAGGACCGGGGGCGAGGCTGGCGAAAACAGCGGGGGGCCGCCTGACGGCGGCACCCGCGAAATCGAAAGCTAGTGCGTATGATCGTGGGAATCGCCGCCCTCGTGGGCGTGGCCGGGATCCTGGTCGTGGGAATGGTCGTGGCTGTGATGCGCGTGGGACTCGTGGGAGTGCCCGTGATGATGGTCGTGGGTGTGCTCGTGGTCGTGGGCGTGGGCGTGCACCTCGCCGCCGTGGGAATGCTCGTGGCTGTGCGTATGCACGTGGGCATGCTCATGGTCGTGGTCGTGCCCATGCTCATGGCTGTGCTCATGGTCCATGATGAACTGCTGGTACTTGCTGGGCTTCTTGGGGCCGCAGCCGCAATTCTTGCACATGATGAACTCCTTGCGCCCCAGGGACGCCGGTGTCGGGTTCTGCTTGATGCCTACCGACTACACCATAACCACTCGTATGTCATTGTCCATGAGCCGGGCTAGGCATCGACGTACTCTATGACCGTGCCCGCCCCGGTGCCCCGCTGCGGGCAGGCCCGCGCCAAGCGCGCGCACGCGGCCGGACCCGTGCAATGGCAGGCGTGCAGCGCCGCGAGGTCGTACGTGGCGAGCTGCGCGGCCGTGGCGTCCACGCAGGCGTCGTCGGACCAGGCCAGGTGCAGGCCGCCCAGGACGTCCAGCACGCGCTGAACGCCCGTGACCTCCCTGGCGTATTCCACGATGTTGCAGACCCCGGAATGGGAACAGCCCGCGACGATGACCAGCCCGCCCTGCACCACGCAGGCCAGGGCGCTGTCGTCGGGCAGGGTGTCCTCCGCCTCCCGGCCATGCTCGTCGAGCATCATCCGGCTCCCGGGCCAGTGGCCCTCGAAATCGAAACGCCGGGGAATCTCCCCCAGCCAGAACAGGCCCGGGGCTATCTCCAGGGGCCCGGCCTGTTCGCGCACCGGGAAATGGCGCGTGATCTTGTCCCTGGTCAGCAGAGAGCCTATCTCGGGCAGGCCGTCGCGGTGGCGGGAGACGAAGGCCCCCGGATGCGCGAGAAGCATGGGCCGCTTGACGGGCCGTTCGTCCAACTGGGCCTGGAAATACAGGCGCGCCAGGTCCATCAGGCCCCAGGTGTGGTCCCAGTGGCCGTGGGACAGGACCACCCAGTCGAGATCGAGCAGTTCCAGCCCCAGTCGCCCGGCGTTCTTCAGGAACAGATCGGTGTAGCCGCAGTCCAGGAGCACGCGCGCGCCCCCGTGCTCCACGAGTATGGACAGCCCGGGCTCGGCCCCGAGCAGGCCGTCGGCCGAGGGAGTATTGTCAACGAGTACGGTAGCCTTCATGGAAATCCTCCTTGCCCCCACCATGGACGCGCCCGGGCCCGATGTCCAGAACCCTTGCGCCGCGCTGGGGATTGCCCGTCCCCTCCCGGCCCGGATAGCAAGCACGCGCCGCCCCGGCCCCATGGCCGGAACGGCGCGCGCGGCGCGGGCTGGAAATATCTACAGGCCCAGGAACCAGCGCCCGGCGGCCACCGAAGCCATGCCCACGGCCACGGCGCCGAAAAAGCTGCGCGCGGCGATGGCCACGGCGAAGGTGGGCACGGCGGCCAGCAGGAAGACGTTGGACAGGGACGCGTCCAGGGCCCCGTCGCGCACCAGCACGCAGGGGGCCAGGAGCGCGGCCAGGACCGCCGTGGGCACGAAGCCCAGGAACCGCGCCACCACGTCGGGCAGGCTGCGCGAGGCCAGGGCCACCAGGGGCAGGGCGCGCGGCACATAGGTCACCAGGGCCATGCCCAGGATGGTCAGGAAGATCGTCTGTTGGTCCATGTCACTATCCCCGTACCCAGGGCGGCCGCGCCCAGGGTGGCCAGAATCACGTTCCACTGCTCCACGCCGGCGGCGAAGAGCGCCAGGGACAGGCCCGCGGCCACAAGCCCCACCAGCACGTGCAGCCCGTTCTTCACCTGGGCCACCACCAGGGCCACGAACATGGCGGGCAGGGCGTAGTCCAGGCCCCAGGGCCGCACGTCATGCACCGCGCCGCCCGCCACCACGCCCAGCCAGGAGCCCGCCACCCAGGAGAACTGCGCCAGGGCGTTGATGCAAAGGCCCTCGGCCCGGTCCGTGTCGCCCCGGGAAAACCGCACGCTATGCACGGCGAAGGTCTCGTCCGTGAGCTGGAACCCGAACCAGGACAGCGCGCCCTTGCCCCAGGTGCGCAGGTGCGGGGCCAAGGCCGCGGCCATGAGCAGGTGGCGCAGGTTGACCACGAAGGTGGTGGCCACCACGGACAGGGGCGGGGCCCCGGCGCCCACCAGGCCCACTGCGATGAGCTGGGCCGAGCCCGCGAACACGAGCACGGACATCAGCACCGCCGTGACCGGCGAGAATCCGTTCTTCATGGCCAGCACGCCGTAGGCGAAGCCCACGGGCAGGTAGCCCAGGATGATGGGCAGGGTCTGGCGCAGGGCCGAGGCCAGGACGCCGGCTCTTCTGGCGCCGCTGGCGCTCGCCGCAAGGGTGTTCATGGTTCCTCCCAAAGGCCCCGCCGGGGCCGTGTCGTCGTGCCTTTGCTTGGACCACATAATCTGCTACCAGTACAGTCACAGTTTTTGGAAAAAACGATCATAACAGCTTGGAGAATCCGCCATGCAGCGCTTGTCGGGACGGTTCCGCTACCAGGCCGTGGAAGAGCACATCCGGGGGCTCGTGGAGAGCGGCGGGCTGATGCCCGGGGACAGGCTGCCGTCCCTGCGCGCCCTGGCCGCGCGGCTGTCCGTGAGCATCTCCACGGTGAGCCAGGCTTACGTGGAGCTGGAGCGCTCGGGCCTGATCCGCTCGCGCCAGCGCTCCGGGTTCTACGTGCGCGAGCCGCGCAGGCTGGCCGCGCCCACCGTGGACGCGGGCCGGGCCCATCCGCCGCGCGCCGTGAGCCGGGGCGGGCTCATCGGCACGGTGCTGGAGTCCGTGGGCAACCCGGACCTGGTGCCCCTGGGCGTGATCTGCCCCACCCGGGACCTCTTGCCCGGCAAGGCCCTGGCCCGGATCATGGCCTCGGTGCTGCGCGAGGCCCCGGCCCGGGGCCTGGAATACGAGTCCATCCCCGGCAGCCCGGAGCTGCGCAGGCAGATAGCCCTGCGCGCCCTGGACCACGGCGCGGAATTCGGCCCCTCGGAGGTCGTCGTCACCTCCGGGGCCCTGGAAGCCTTATACATCGCCCTGCGCGCCACCACCAGGCCCGGGGACGCGGTGCTCATCCAGTCGCCCACCTACTACTGCTTCCTGCAGCTCATGGAGACCCTGGGCCTGCGGGCCATCGAGATCCCCTCGCACCCGGGGCGCGGCATCGACCCCGCCGACGTGGCCGACGCCCTGCACAAGTTCGACATCCGGGCCTCCATCTTCTCGCCCAACTTCAACAACCCCGACGGCAGCCTGACCCCGGACCCGGCCAAGGCCGAGATCGCGGGGCTCCTGGCGGCGGCGGGCGTGCCCCTGGTGGAGGACGACGTCTACGGGGACCTGCACTTCGGCGAGAAGCGGCCCGGGACCTTCAAGGCCCACGACCGCACGGGCGGGGTGATCCTCTGCTCGTCCTTCTCCAAGACCATCGCCCCGGGCTACCGCGTGGGCTGGATGGTGCCGGGGGCGTTCCGCGACAAGGCCCTGGAGATCAAGGCCACCACCAATGTCTGCACGGCCAGCCCGACCCAGATGGCCGTGGCCGAATACCTGCGCCGGGGATTGTACGACAAGCATCTGAAGAAGCTGCGCCGGGCCGTGCGCGCCCAGCGCGACGTGATGCTGCACCACGTGGGCCTGCACTTTCCCGAGGGCACGCGGGCCACGCATCCCGAGGGCGGGGCCGTGCTCTGGCTGGAGCTGTCCGGCGGGGTGGACGGGGTGGAATTCTTCTACCAGGCCCGGGAGCGCGGCATCGGCGTGGCCCCGGGCAGCATCTTCACCACCCGCGACAGGTTCGCTGGCTTCGTGCGCCTGTCCCTTGGCGGCGTCTGGGACCAGACCATGGAGCGGGCCGTGCGCACCCTGGGCGCCCTGGCCTCGGACATGGCCCGCTAGGGCGGGACCGGATCAGCCCCGCGCCGCGCGGCCGAAGGGGATGCCCAGCTTCTTCAGCCTGCTGCGCAGTGTGCTGGGGTTGACGCCCAGGCGCTCGGCCGCGCCGCCCGGGCCGTGGATCTTGCCCTGGGACTCGGCCAGGGCCCGAATGATGCAGGACCGCACGGCGTCCTCCAGGACCTCGGACGAATCCTCGTCCTGGGCGTACATACAGTGCTCCATGCGCCACGCGGGCTCCTCCAGGAAGAAGCGCAGCTCCCCCCCGTCCCAGGCGATCATGGCCCGCTCCACGCAGTTCCAGAGTTCGCGCACGTTGCCCCGCCAGGCATGGGCCATGAGCCGGGCCATGTCCGCGCCGGACACGGCCGGAGGAACGCCGATGCCCAGGCCCATGGATGTCTCGGCGATGCGCCGCCGCACCAGGTCGGGGATGTCCTCGCGCCGTTCGCGCAGGGGCGGGATGGCGATGGGGAACGAGCTCAGCCTGTACCAGAGGTCCTCTCGGAACGTGCCCTCGGCCACGGCCCGGGGCAGGTCGCGGTTGGTGGCCGCCACCACCCGCGCGTCCACCTTCCTGACCTTGTAGCCCCCCACCCGCGTGACAGTGCGCTCCTGCAGCACGCGCAGCAGGCGTATCTGGGCCCCGGCGGACAGCTCCCCCACCTCGTCCAGGAACAGGGTGCCGCCCTCGGCGGCCTCGAAACAGCCCTCCCGGGCCGAGGTCGCGCCGGTGAAAGCGCCCTTCTCGTGCCCGAAGAGCTCGCTCTCCATGAGGGACTCGGAAAACGCCCCGCAGTTCACGGCCAGAAACGGCCCGCGCCGCCCGGACATCTCGTGGATGGCCCGGGCCACCAGTTCCTTGCCCACCCCGGTCTCTCCCAGGAGCAGCACGGTGGTCTCGTGGGCGGCCACGCGGTGCACTTGTTCCATGACCCTGCGCAACCCCTTGTCGCAGCCCACGATCCCGGCCTCCCGCACGGTCGCGAGGTCGTCGCCCGAACCCCAGTCCCCGGAGAGCATTGAGCGCTTCTGCAGGGCCAGGGCCGAGGCCATGGCGAAGGGCTCGTGCAGCTGGCCCATGAGGGCGGCCTGGTCCACGCTGAATCCGCGGCTGCTGTTGGCGAAGAGCACGGCCACGCCCAGGGCGGTCTCGTCCATGCGCATGCGCAGCATCATCAGCTGACGCCCGGGCCCGGAGATGGGCTCGCAGGCCCGCTCCAGGGAGGTGAAATCGCTGGCGGGCCGGAACATGGCCACCACGGGCCGCATGGGGGAAAGCAGGTAGTCGTGGAGGGCGTCGTCGATGGGCAGCTCCACGGACAGGCTGCTGCCCCCCGAGGCCACGGCGCGGGCCAGATAGTGCACGCTCTTGCGCTCGGGTATGTGCTTTCCGATGAATATCCCCTCCGAGGGGATGTTCTCGCCGAGCACCCGGTACGCCTGGGCCAGGCCCCTGGTCAGGTCGAACGTTCCGCACAATTCCTTGGTCACCTGCTTGAACAGCTTGTCCTCGTTGTGCATGGCCTCCTCCCGTACCCGCGGCGCCCCTTCCGCGGGCTGTTTGTTTTTCATTATTCGCAATCCTTTCGTGACGCAATTGCGAGATCTCGCAATCCGGCACACGAACGCAACTCAATACACTGAATTAACACATTTTACATACTGGAACGCTTCCTGCTCAAGGAGTTCGCGGCAGATGCCGTGAACCCACAACATGAGAGGAGCAGAATGAAGCACAAACATCAGCAAGACCGGCAGCCGCACTGCGACGCAGGGCGGCGCAAGGCGCTCAAGGTCGCGGCCGCCGCCGTGGGCGGCGTCGCGGCCGGAGCCCTGGCGGGACCCACCGGGGCCGCGCAGGCCACGGACATCCCCTGGGACAGGGAATACGACGTCATCGTGGTGGGCAGCGGGTTCGCCGGGTCCTCGGCGGCCATCGAGGCCAACAAGGCCGGAGCCCGGACCCTGGTCATCGATAAAATGCCTTTTTACGGCGGCAACTCGGCCATCAACGGCGGGGCCTTCGCCGTGGCCAACTCGCCCATGCAGGCCCAAAAGGGCATCAAGGACTCCGTGGAGCTCATGGTCCAGGACATGCTCAAGGCGGGCCGGGGCCTGAACCACGTGGACCTTCTGCACGTCATCGCCCAGGGCACCAGCGAGACCTTCGAGTTCACCAAGCGCTACGGGGTGCAGTACAAGGACATCCTGCTGCAGTTCGGCGGGCATTCCGTACCCCGGACCTTCCAGACCATCCACGCCTCGGGCGGCGACATCGTCACCAAGCTCATCGACGGCGGCATCCGCGAGGGCGTGACCTACCGCAACCGCTGCAGGCTGGAGCAGATCCTGCGCGGGGAGGACGGACGCGTCACGGGCGTCCTGGTGCGCGAGGGCTTCCGCTTCCCGGACGAGAAGTCCGGCAGCCTGCGCTACTACCGCGCCAGGCGCGGGGTGATCATGACCACGGGGGGCTACTCCGCGGACCTCTGGTTCCGCAGCCTCCAGGACCGCCGCCTGACCTCCGAGGTCCAGACCACCAACCAGAAGGGCGCCACCTCCGAGGCCCTGCGGGCCATGCTCGAGATCGGGGCCACCCCCCTGCACCTGGACATCTTCCAGCTCGGGCCCTGGGCCTCGCCCGACGAGAACGGCTTCGGCATGTCCCCGCAGTTCTCGCAGCAGGGCACCTTCCCCTACGGCGTCCTCGTGGACATCCGCACGGGCAAGCGCTTCGTGAACGAACTGGCCGACCGCAAGACCAGGGCCGACGCCATCTTCAAGCTGCGCGACGAGAACAACAACCCCGTGTATCCCGTGTCCTTCACGGTCCTGGAGGGCACCAAGAAATCCCCCTCGTTCCGCAACGGCCTGAAAAGCGGCCTGATCAAGGAGTTCCAGTCCATCAAGGAACTGGCCGCGCACTACGGGATCCCCTACGAGCCCCTCAAAGAGCAGGTGGACCTCTACAACGATATGGTGCGCAAGGGAAAGGACACCCAGTTCAACAAGCCCATCTTCGACAAGGTCTACCTGGAGAAACCGCCGTTCTTCGCCATCCGCAATTGGCCCAAGGTGCACTTCTGCCAGGGCGGCGTGACCATCAACACCAGGGCGCAGGTCCTGGAGATGAAGACCAGGAACCCCATCCCCGGACTGTACGCGGCAGGAGAGAGCACGGGCGGCCCCCACGGCGCCTCGCGCCTGGGCAGCTGCGCCATCGCCGAGACCCTGGTCATGGGCCGCATCGCGGGCCGCAACGCCGCCAAGGAAACCGGGGCCTAGGCCCGGCGCGGCATGAATCCGGTCCCGCACGGCGGGACTCTTCAGCAGGAGCAGAGAATGAAACGACTCTTGAAGCTCGGGATCCCCGGCGGCCTGTGCGCCGCCCTGATTCTGGCCGCAGTGACCTGCGGGGCGCAGGGCGACGCGCCGGCCAAGCCCTACGAGCCCTCGCTCTCGGACAAGGTCACCTATTGGATAGACACCCGCACGGGGCGCAAGACGGTCAAGCCCTACCACCTCAAGGTGCACCAGGGCGGCACGGACTGCACCCTGTGCCACGGCGCGCAGACACCGAGCGAGCCGCCTTCGGACACGGCCTGCATCCGCTGCCACGGCACGCCCGAACAGCTGGCGGAGATCAGCGCCAAGAAGATCGGCAAGGACGATCCCAACCCCCACGACTCCCCGCACTACCGACTGCGTGGATCCTGCACGGGATGCCACAAGGAGCATGACAAATCCGAACCCCTGTGCACCAGCTGCCACCCCTTCAAGTTCAAGAACTTCAAGGAGTAGGCGCGCCAAACCAGCAAAGGATGAGAACCATGAAGCACACAATCACGAGGGTTCTGACCTCGGCTCTGGTGGCGCTGCTCCTTGTGCCCTCACTGGCCTTCGGCATCGCCGGGTCCGGCGCGGAACAGGCGGCAGCGGCGCACGGCGTCCCCCTGGCCCGGCCGGGGCTGGAGAACACGCGCTGCGCGTCCTGCCACGGTGACGCGGAGATCACCCCGCGCACGCCCAAGGGCGCGGGCCTGGCCCTGCACAAGGACGGGCACGCCTATTCGCGCAGCGTGCACGCGGGCCTGGCCTGCGTGGACTGCCACAAGCCCCGCGCGGACGCGGCGGACTTCGACAAGGTCCCGCACACCCTGGCCCAGGAGCAGCCCGACTGCCTGTCCTGCCACGGAAAGTTCTTCCAGGAGCAGGAACGGGCCTACAAGGCCAGCTACCATTACGAGAAACTCAAGGACGCGCTGTCCTGCGCCGACTGCCACGACCCCCACGCCATGCGCAGGACGGACGTGACCATGCCGGCGCCCCGGGACGTCGCGGCGGGCAACAAGCTCTGCATGGACTGTCACACCAGCCTGACGCGCTTCAAGGAACTGGCCAAGCGCGAGGTCTGGGAGCAGGACATCTCCCACGCCTTCCTGCCGGAAAAGGAGCGCCACTTCCAGGCCGTGCGCTGCGTGGAATGCCACACCAGCGGCCAGGGGCGCGAGATGCACGTCCTGCTGTCCAAGGACAAGGCCCGCAAGGACTGCGCCTCCTGTCACGGCGAGGACTCCCTGGTTGTGGCGCGGCTGCACACGCCCCTGAACCAGGCCTCCCTGGCCGGGAGCTTCCTGGGCAAGGGCCTGTTCGACGACGCGGATCTGGTCAAGGCGCTCGGCCAGGCCAAAAAACCCGAGACGCCGCCCGTGCGCGCGGTCGCTGCCCGGGATCCCCGCTACGCCAACGGCGGGCTGTTCACGGACAGCTTCTTCGTGGGCGCCTCGCGCAGCCTGGCCCTGGACTCCTGGATCGGCGGCCTGTTCCTGGCGACGATCCTGGCCGTGCTGCTGCACGGGGCCCTGCGCCTGGCCATGAGCGGACGGCGCATCACCCTCGGCGGCGAACCCGCTCCGGAGTATGGCCGGGGCGCACGCCTCATGCACTGGAGCATGGCCCTGGCCGTGGTCGTGCTGCTGGCCACGGGCTTCAGCCTGCGCTTCGGCCAGGCCGCCTGGGCCTTGCCCTTCGCCTGGAGCCACACGGCGCACAAGGTCGCCGGGATCCTGCTCTGCGCGCTGCTGCTGGCCAAGATCGCCGGCGGCGGAATCAGGGACTACCTGCCCCGGGGCGGCAACGCGGGAGGCCGCATGGCCGCCCAGGCCGCGTACTACCTGTGGGGCATCTTCCGCAGCGACCGCCATCCCTCCGCGGCCCCCGGGCAGCGGCTCAACCCCCTGCAGCAGGCCGCCTACCTCGTGGCCCTGTGCGTGGCCCTGCCCCTGCAGATCGCCACCGGAGCGCTGATGTTCTTCCCGGATCTGGTGCCCGCGGCCTCGTCCGGCGGAGAGCCGCTCAGACTCACGGTGGCGTCCCTGCACGCCATCCTGGCCCTGGGCTTCGGGGTCTTCCTGGTGGGGCACGTGTACCTCGGCACCACCGGACGCACGCCGCTCAGCCTGTTCAAGGCCATGCTCAAGGGCCGCGACTCCGGCCCGGACGAAAAACGCTAGAAACCGCCTCGCGCCCCGGCCGCGCGCGGCCGGGGCGCGAGGACGCCACCGAACACTGCAACAGCCATCACAACGCAAAGGGAGAGAACGCAATGAAACGATTGGTCACCATTCTCGCCATCCTGGCGCTTCTCGCCGTCCCGCTCTGCGCCTCGGCCCAGGATGCGGCCACACCCAAGCCCGGCAGCGCCACCACCGCCACCTTCGGGCCGGCGGGCATGGGCTTTCCCAAGGGCCTGTTCGCCGTCGTGGCCAACCTGCGCTACATGGAGAGCGACCACGTGCGCAAATGGTCCGACGAACAGAACGACGCCATGAAGTTCGACAAGTTCGTGCTGGTGGGCAAGACCCGCTACGGCATCACCGACGACATCGACATCCGCACGGCCACGGCCATCTACGACATCGACATCGAGCGAACCGGCAACGACGACACCTGGCGGCGCGGCATCGGCGACACCACGGTGCTGCTGCACCAGGTGCTCACCCGCGAGAGCGAGGGCGCGTTCGCGGGCTTCGCCCTGGACTACGGCCTGATCCTGCCCACGGCCACGGTGGACCAGCACAGCGTGGACTCCGTGGGCAACGGCGCCTGGGGCCTGATGGGCGGCATCGGCCTGTCCAAGAATTTCGGGCCCTCGCGCTTCGACGCGGAACTGAACTACGCCACCTTCTTCGAAGGCGCGCACGACTACACCCACGGGGACCGCTTCCGCTGGAACAGCCAGTACATCTACGCCCTGAACGACTATTTCGACCTGGGCGTGGAATCCAACCTGGAATGGACCGGGTCCAGCCAGCTCCACGGGGAAAACAGCGACGACTCCAGCCTGGAGATCTACCTCGGGCCCAAGGTCAACTTCAAGTACAAGCCCTGGGGCCTGACCACGGGCCTGGCCTTCATGAGCCCGGTATACCGCTGGTACGAAAACACCAAGGCCGGCAGCGACGACTATCGCGTGGAATGCAAGATAACCAAGACGTTCCGACTCGGGGCACTGTTGGACTAGCCCCCTGCCTCCTCAAGCCCTCCGGAGCGGCGCCCGCCGCTCCGGAGCCCCCCTCTCCTAGAATCCGAAGTTGCCGTTGACCGGCACCTCCACGCGCAGGCGCACGCCCACGCCCGGGCGGGTCTTGACCTCCAGGTCCCCGCCCAGGAGGCGCGCGCGTTCGCGCATGCTGGACAGGCCCATGCCCGAGCCCGGGCCGCCGCCCGTCAGGGGCTTGTCCGGGTCGAAGCCCTTGCCGTTGTCCGTGATGAGCAGGATCACGCTGGGATACGAGGCCACCAGGCTCACGCTGATGCGATCGGCCCCGGCGTGCTTCTCCGCGTTGTGTAGGGCTTCCTGGATGATGCGGTAGAGGTTGATCTCCATGTCCGGGGACAGCTCCACCCCGTCCATGCCCGGGGCCACGAACTCGGTCTCCGTGCCCGTGCGCTCGGCGTATTCGCGGCAATACTGGCGCAGGGTGCGCACCAGGCCCAGCTCGTCCAGGGCCGAGGGCCGCAGCTCGTAGGCCATGCCCCGGATGGCCGCGATGCACTCCTGGAGCATGCGCGAGAAGTCCTCCACCCGGCGCTTGAGGTCCTCGGAGGCGTCCTCGTGGCCGTCGAAGAGCACGCCGCAGCCGATGCGCAGGGACGACAGGGTCTGGGCCACGTTGTCGTGCAGGTCGCGGGCGATGCGGCGGCGTTCGCTCTCCTGGGCCTGCATCAGCTCGCGGGACAGGCGGAGCACCTCGTCCTTGGCCCGGCGGTCCTCGGTGATGTCCTCCAGGAGGCCGTCCACATAAAGGACCTTGCCGTTGCGGCCCAGGGCGGCCTTGGCCGAGAACATGCCCCACATCTCGGTGCCGTCGCGCTTGCGCAACAGCGTCTCGAAATGCCGCACCGTCCCGTCGCGCCTGAGCAGGTCCAGGTACTGGGCCCTGTGCGCGGGCAGCACGTACAGCGCGGCCCCGATGTCGTCCACCTCCTCCATGATCTGCTCCGGGCTGTCGTAGCCCAGGATCTCGGCCATGGACGGGTTCACGGACAGGAACCGGCCGTCGGGCGTGCTGCGGAAGACCCCTTCCACCGCGTTCTCGAAGATGCTGCGGTAGCGCTCCTCGGCCTCGCGCAACTGGTTGCGGCCCTTCACCAGCTGGTCGATCATGTGGTTGAAAGCCCGCGCCAGCTCGCCGAACTCGTCGCCCTCGGGGATGTCCACCCGGTGGTCCAGCTGGCCCTGGGCCACGGCCTCCACCGTGTGCAGCAGGCTGCGCATGGGGCTGAACAGCCTGCGGATGATGAACACCAGAACCAGGATCATGGAGACCAGGGTGGCCACCATGGCGATGAGGGGATAGCTCAGGATCACGCTCCGCACCGAGGCCTGGACCGTGTCGCCGGCACCCTCGGCCGTGACCAGCAGGGAGCTCATGGGCATCAGCATGCACAACCGCCAGCCCGTGGAGCGGATCACGTTGTACACGGCCAGATACTTGGCCCCGTTCAGGTCCATGAGCATGTCCCCGCGGCCGCCCCTGGCCATGGCCCTGGCCAGGGCGCGCACGGAGGGGTTGGCGGAGTTGGCCAGGCTCAGCCCCAGCATCTCGCCGGGCTTGAGGGCGCCCTCCCCTGTCCTGTGCAGGCCCATGAGGCCCGTCTTGCCGCCGGGCAGGGCGATGACCCGCGAATCCCTGTCCACCAGGACGCTGAACCCGCCCGTACCCAGGGCGTAGCCGGGTCCTTCGGGGCTCGGGGCGCTCTTGTCCACGCCAAACACGTCGCGGACCACGGCGTCCATGGAAAAATCGATGCCCATCACGCCCAGGAACTCCTTGTTCTCGGAGTACACGGGCTGGACCAGGGTGGTCACCAGCCCCTGGCCCACGGTGTCCTGGTAGACCTCGCTCCAGACCATGCGGCCGTCGGGGTTCTTGCGCGGGGCGCCCATGGTGAAGCAGCGGTCGTCGCGGAAGTCGAACTCCCACTTGGGCGGCATCAGGTCCACGATGTGCGTGTTGGGGTAGTAGCGCGTGAGGGTGTCCGCGAGGATCATCCAGGCGGCCCTGGCCCCGGGGGAATTCTCCTTGGCCTGGACCAGCAGGGTGTCCACGTGGGAGATGGCGTTCAGGCGCGCGCGGGTCTTGGCGTCCAGCCGGTCCTCGGCCCAGTAGACCGAGGATACCAGCGCGTCCGGGCCGTTGGAGAAGATGCCCTTGTCCTTGTCCAGGACGAGCCTCTCCTTGCCGTGGGCCGCGCTGCGGCCGTAGATGTCCAGGTTGCCCAGGCACTGCACGGCCTGCGCGGCCACCGTGCCCGCCGAGGCCATGGCCGCGCGGAATTCGGCGTCGCACGTGGCCGCGCGCTCGATGACCAGGGCCAGCATGGAGGACCGCACGTGGGTCTCGATGCTGTCGGCGTTGGTGCGCGCGGACAACTCACCCAGGCGTCTGACGCTGGTGATGGAGACCACGGACATGACGAGAGCCGTGAACAGCAGGGACACCAGCACGACGACCAGGAACCGCTTGCTGATCCGTGAGTTGAACCACCTGAACATGGGGTAGGCCCCGGGTTAGAAGACAACGCCCAAAGCCTCGTGACTTTACCCAAACCCCGAGCCCGGTCAAGGCGCGGCGCCCCCCCCCGGGAAACGCGGCCCCGGACGCGGCTATTTCAGGCCCGAGCCGCAGAATTCCCTGCGGAACGAACTCATGGACATGGCGGACTTGCCCCCGGCCCCGTCCGAGCAGGCCTGCTTGCAGATGCCCACGGTCAGGGCCGCGGAAAATCCCGACAGCCCGTCCTCGCCCAGCAGGCGCGGCCCCAGGGCCTCGATGAGATAGCCGCAGCCCTCCGGCCCCACCTGCCTGCCCCCGTCGTAGCAGGTCTGGTAAATCTGGTACACGTCCTTGCACGTGGCCTGCTCAGCCCGTGCGGCTCCCTGCGCGCCCAGGCACGACGCCGCCACAGCCAGAATCGCCATCCACATCGCACGTCTCATGAGTCCCTCCATCCGCGATGGTCCCGATCCCGGAACCCTAGCAGATTTACCGGCGCTGGTCATGGCGGGAAAAGACAACATATTGTTGAACTCTTACCCTAAAAGTTGACTTCCCAGGCCGCCGGGGCTTATATACGCTGCACGTAACTCAGTCGCAGGTCCCTGCCGCCTTGCGCGTCTCGGACCGCTCGGGAAACGCCATGAACACGAAACGCATCCTGGAGCTGCTTTCGCTGCTGGCGGACGCGACGGTTTCCGTTTACGGCCGCACATGCGAAGCGGCCGTGTACGACCTCGGCGCGCCGGGCGGCGGCTTGGTGCATGCGGCCGGAAACGTCAACGGCCTGGGCAAGGGCGCGCCAGCGCCGCGCCAGGTGCTCCAGGCCCTGGCCGAGCACGGCCGCGACATCCCGGACAGGCTGGCCTTCGCCGCGACCCTGGAGGACGGACGCAGGATATCCTGCACGGCCCTCCTGGTCCGCGACAACGCGGGCGAAGTCGCGGCCTGCTGGTGCATCACCCGCGACATGACCGCGTTTTTGTACGCCCGCGCGGCGCTGCACGAATTCAGCATGGGCCGTGGATTCCAGGAGACCAGGAACGAGACCTTCGCCCTGGCCCTGGACGAGACCGTGCAATCCCTGGTCCTGTCCTGCGCCGCCCGCAGGGGCAAGCATCCCTCGGCCCTGGCCCGGGACGAACGCCTGGCCCTGACCCGGGAACTGGACGAACGCGGGGTCTTCGGCATGCGCGGGTCCGTGAAGGCCGTGTCGGCGTGCCTGGGCGTGACCCGCTACACGATCTACAACTATTTGAAAATCGTCAGAAAACAACCCCGGGTTCAGCCCGGGCACAAGGAGTAGAAAATGAAGGAAATTGTCTCCACCGACGCCGCTCCGGCCGCAGTGGGCCCCTATTCCCAGGCTGTGAAGGCCGGAGGATTCGTGTACGTGTCCGGGCAGCTGCCCGTGAACCCCGCCACCAAACAGATGGTGGACGGCGACATCCAGGCCGCCACCGCCCAGGCCCTGGACAACTGCAAGGCCGTGCTGGCCGCCGCCGGTTCCTCCATGGACAAGGTGGTCAAGGTCACGGTGCTCATGCGCGACCTGGCCGACTTCGCGCCCATGAACGAGATTTACGCCGGGTACTTCACCTCCGAGGCTCCGGCGCGCGCCGCTTTCCAGGTGGCCGCCCTGCCCCTGGGCGCGCCCATCGAGATCGAGCTGGTGGCTCTGGCCTAAGGCCGCACGGCCCCGGCCGCGAAATGAAAAGCCCGAGCCTTGCGGCCCGGGCTTTTTCACGTTCAATCGAGGATGGCCGGGCTACCAGCCGCGCTCCGTGAGAATGTCGTGGATGGCGTCCTGGTCCTTCTTTTCCAGGAGCACCAGCTTCTTGGCGCTGGCCCGTTCGATGCGCTCCATGAGCTCGTCGATGTGCGCGGGCTTTTCCAGCACGTCCAGGGCGCCCAGCTTCATGGCCTCGATGCCCTTCTCCACGGTGGCGTGGCCCGTGAGCAGGATGACCTGCAGCTCCGGGCGGGCCTCCTTGAGATCCTTGAGGAACTCCAGGCCGTCCATGCCGGGCATCTTGAGGTCCAGGACGACCACGTCCACGGCGCGGGCCTTGGCCACGGCCAGGGCCTCGGAGGGATCCGCGCTGGCCGAGACCTTCAACCCCCGGGCCTCAAGCCGCTCGGTCATGGTGTCCAAAAAATCCTTCTCGTCGTCAACCAGCAGCACCTTGTTGCTCATGGCGCTCCTCCTAGTCGTTATTGTGCGTCGTCATGGCCGCCCAGATCCCCCAGGACCAGGGTCAGCGTCGTGCCGTCGCAGGTCACGCGGGCGCCCAGCGCCCGCAGCAGCTCCGAAGCGGCGTCTTCCGGAAACGAAACATTGTCGGCCAGGCCCGTCAGGCGCACCTCGGCCCCTCCAGTCGCGGCGGCCACCTCCACGGACACGGAACCGGACGCGGCGTTGTCCAGGGCCAGGACCAGGCAACGGTGCAGGATGTCGGCCAAGAGGAAGGGCCTGGTGCGCAGGGGGACCTCCCCGGCCGCCGGGGCCAGGGTCAGCTCCACCTCGCGCTGGGCCGCCAGGCGCCCGTGCAGGGCCACGGCCAAGGCCGCGTCCTCGGCCAGGTCCACGGCCAGCACCGGATGGTCCGCGAGATGGGCGAAGCGGTTCAGGTTGCCGATGACCTGGTTGGCCTTGGCCACGTGGCGCGCGATGCGCTCCGAGGCGATGGCCAGCATGGCCGAGTCCAGGGGCCTGCCCCGCTCGGCCATGGCCAGCAGGTCCTGCATCAGCCCGGCGTTCTCGTTGATCATGGCCAGGGAATTCTTCAATTCATGGGAGACGGAGGCGCAGATGGCGCCGAAAAAGGCCAGCCCCTCGGGTCCCAGTACGTCCCAGTTCCCGCTCATTTTCCCTCCTTCCCGCTGCCGTCTGCGCCACGGGCGATGCGCCGAAAGGTCTCCTCCAACACCTCGATGGGCACGGGCTTGATGAGATAGGCCTCGCCGCATCCGGCCCCGGCCTTGAAATCGTTGGCCGAGCCGTGGCCCGTGAGGAACACGCCCCGGGTGCCCGGGCTGATCTCCCTGATCCTGGCGTAGAGGTCGATGCCGCCCATGCCCGGCATCTTCACGTCCAGCACGGCCACGTCGTAGCCGCGCTCCGCCACCAGGGCCAGAGCCTGTTCGCCGCTCACGGCGAAATCCGTCTCGTAGCCCCGCAGGCCGAGCCGTTCGGCCAGGGCGGCCACCAGCTCCCGTTCGTCGTCCACTAATAATATTCGCATGAGTCCTCTTCCTTGTCCGCGCAGGTCAGGGGCAGGTCGATGGTGAACACCGTTCCCCCGCCCTCGGCGCTCTCGACCCTGATCTCGCCTTCGAGCTTGCGCACCAGGCCGTAGGTTATGGACAGGCCGAGCCCCGTGCCCCCTGAGTCGCGCTTGGTGCTGAAGAAGGGCTCGAAAATTCTCTTGCGGTCCGCCTCGGCGATGCCGCAGCCGTTGTCGCGCACGAGCATGCGGATGCCCTGCCCGTCCTCCGGGGCGCTGGCGGTGATCTCCACCCTGCCCTGGCCGTCGGGCACGGCCTGGAAGGCGTTGTTCACCAGGTTGAGCAGAATCTGCTGCAGCTTGCCCCGGTCGCAGACGAACTCCGGCAGGTCCTCGGCCACGTTCACGACGATCTCGATGCCCCGGTACCCGGCCTCCTTGTGCAGGAAGCTGAGGACCTCCTCCACAACCTCGCGCACGTTGATGCGCTCCACGCTGACATTGATATGCCGGGCGAAGCCCAAGAGGTGCTTGGTGATGTTGCCGCAGCGCTCCACCGAGGACAGGATGCCGTCGGCCAGGGGCGCCAGGCGGGAGACGTCCAGGTCCGCCCCGCCGTAGGTGATGAGGTCCTTCATCAGCCCGGCCTTCTCGCCGATGACGGCCAGGGGGTTGTTGACCTCGTGGGCCACCCCGGCGGCCAGACGGCCGATAGAGGCCATCTTGTTGGAGTGCTCCATATGGTGCAGGGCCGCGGCCCGGTTCTGGTCCGCGATGTAGACCATGTTCACCAGGGCCGTGGAGACCATGCTCACCACCAGCATGATGATCACGAGGCTGGCGATGAACAGGCCGAAGTGCTCGCGCCGGGTCTCGTACCACGGGGAGAGCAGCTCGTCGCGCGACTTGACCACCATGAGGATGAAGGGCGAGTCCGCGATGTAGGCGTAGCCGATGATCAGCCCGTCCTCCAGGTCCGGGGCCTCGAACACGTCGGTGTGCTCGGCGTACGGCGGCACGGGCAGGGCCACGTCCGAGAGCACGTCGCCCCGGTGCTTGGAGGGCGTCTGCAGCACCCCCTGGCGGTTGATGATGAAGGAGTCGCCTCCGGACAGCAGGTCCAGGTCCGCCAGGCTGTTGAAGCGCCCGGTGTCCAGGGTGGCGCGCAAGAGGTAGAATCCGCCCCCGGGCAGGTCGTGGCGCACGGCGATGACCAGATGCGGCAGGTTGCGGTATCCCAGGAACACGTTGCTGATGTAGCGGCCCTCGTTCACGGACTGCACGAACCAGGGCTGGTCGGCGTAGTGCTTGCCCTGCAGGGAAAAGGGCCCGGCGTAGGCCACCTGCGTGCCGTCCCGGTCGATGATGCCCAGGTCGGCCACGCCGCCGAGGCTGTTCTGCAGGTCCGTGAGCAGGTGCTCCAGGACCTCGGGGGAGCGCAGGTTGTCGTAGGTGCGCTGGCGCTGGATGAACCTGAGGGCGTTGATGCGCTCCTCCAGGTAGAAGGACACGGAGCGCCGGGCGTTGGACACGATGCGCGAGGTGCGCAGCCGCACCTCGCTCTCCACGGCCCGGCGGGCCACCTGGTAGTCGATGACCGTGAGGGTGATGAGCGGCACCACGGAGGACAGGGCCGTGAGCAGGATGGCCCACATCCAGGCGCGCCTGTAGTTGAACAGGCTCCTGGAGGGTTCTTCCGCGTCGGGGTGGTGGGCCCAGAAACGCGGGAAGATGAAGTCCTTGAGCGCCATGCCGCCTCCCTACTTGCCGTTCTTCCTGGAACGGACCAGTTGGTTGGCCTCGCGCAGGGTGCGCGAGAGCACCTCGATGTCCACGGGCTTGTGCAGGTAGGCGAAGGCCCCCAGCTCCATGCAGACCTTGCGGTCCTCGTCGGACCCGTGGCCCGTGAGGATGATGACCTCCACGTCGGGGTTCTCCCGCTTCACGCGGCGGAGCACCTCGATGCCGTCGATGCCGGGCATCTTCAGGTCCAGGATCATGACCTCGGGCTCGTCCTCGCCCATCATGTCCAGGGCGCTCTTGCCGTCGTAGACCACGTGGGAGCCCACGTCGCGCATCTCCAGGCGCTCGGACAGGGTCTGCACGAACTCGCGCTCGTCGTCCACCAGGAGCACCTTGGAGGGCATCTCGAAGTCCACGCGGCGGTAGATGTCCGACTGGTAGAAGCCGCTGCCCACCTTGACCTCCACCTCGCGCACCCCGTCCACGGCCTGGGCCGAGGTCCGCAGTTCCTCCTCCAGGCGCGAGAGCAGCATCACGTTCTTGTGGATGGTCAGCTCCACGCGGCCGTCCGAGGCGGCCACGGCCACGTCGTGGCCCTCGCCCACAAGGTGCACCTCGACCTTGGCGGCCAGGAGGAAATCCTGCACGGCCCTGGCGGACGCCTCGCTCACGCGCAGGGGGTCCTTGGCCAGGTTCTCCAGGATCAGCCGGGCGGCCTCGTGGTCCGTCTTGCCGCTCATGGGAATCAGGATGTCGTACAGGCCCGCGCTCCAGGGGTCCTTCATGCTGTAGACCGTGTCGGTCCAGGCCGCGCAGTCCTCGTCCCGGGTCCGGATGCGCTTCATGGCCTCCTTTTCCGAGACTCCCGAGGCCGAGGCCAGGTCCAGGCGATGGCGCACGTCGGCGATGAGGCAGACCCTCAGGGCGTGGGTCACGGAGGGCGGCACCAGCAGGCCGGTGAACCCGTCGAAGACCAGGCCGTCCCCGGCCAGGGCCTCGGCCACGGCCAGCTTCAGCCAGGCCACGGCGCGCTCCCGCTCCCTGTTGAACTTGTTGAAGACGGACGTCTTGGAAGTCAGGGCCCGGGCCACCTTGTCCTCGGCCAGGCCGGACAGGCGGGCGGCCGCGGCGACCAGGTCGCCGTCGCCCAGGCGCCGGTACCCCGTGGTGGAGAGCACCTCTTCCACCACCCCTTCCTTGCCGCAGAATATGCCGCTGAAAACGCTGATGACGGACATGGGTCCTCCACTTTTTAGACGTTGTAGCACACGGAGGTCAGGGGGCAGTTGGCCTCGTCGCCGGCCTGGTGCGCCGCGTGGTGCACGGCCTTGAGGGCCCGTTCCGTGCTGGCATGGACATGGTCCTCGCCGATCTTCTCCAGAAGGTGGGTGCGCCGAAGCACCTGCATCACCGACTCGTTGGCACCGGACAGGGAGATGTCCACCCCGGCCTGGCGGCAGCGGTCGATGACCAGGGACAGCGTCTCCTCGCCCGAGGCGTCCATGTCGTTGACGCCGCTGGCCACGAGCACGATGTGCCTGAGCTTTTCCTTCATGCGCATGCGCTCGGTGATCTTGTCCTCGAGGAAGCTGGCGTTGGCGAAGAACAGCGGCCCGTCGAAACGGATCACGTCCACGTACTCGCACTCCATGAGGCAGTACTCCTCCGCGCAGCGCAGGGCCTCGTCCTCGGCCAGGGACAGGGAACGCACCCTCGGGCGCATGCTCTTGTACAGGAACACGCCCAGGGACAGGACCACGCCGATCATGATGCCCTTGTCCAGGTGCGGGGCGAACGCCAGGGTGGCCACGAAGGACAGCACCGAAATGGCCCCGTCGTACCACTGGGCCTTCCAGGCGTGCACGAAACCCGAGACGTTGAGCAGGCCGATGACGGCCATCATGATCACCGCGGCCAGCACGGACTGGGGCAGATGGTACAAGAGCGGGGTGAAGAACAACAGCACGATGACCACCATCACGCTGGTGAACACGCTGGACAGGCCCGTGACGGCCCCGGCCTGCAGGTTCACGGCCGAGCGCGAGAAGGAGCCCGAGGACGGATAGCTGCGGGTCAGCGCGCCCAGGATGTTGGCCAGGCCCTGGCCGATGAGCTCCTGGTTGGGGTCCAGGCGCTGCCCGGTCTTGGCGGCCATGGCCTTGGCGATGGAGATGGCCTCCATGAAGCCCAGCAGCGAGATGATGGCCGCGTAGGACAAGAGATGCATGATGATGCCCATGTCGAAGGACGGCACCGTGAAGGCGGGCAGGCCCTTGGGGATGCTGCCCACCACGGCCCCGCCGCCCATGACGGTCAGGGACGAGGCATCCAGGGGCTTGTTGCCGACCTTGATGCGCCAGGTGCGGCCGTCGGTCTCCGTGCCCGCGGGCAGGGAATCGCGCTCCACGAGCTCCAGGCCCCGGCCGCCGGTTTCCAGGCCCGTGAAGAGCATGGCCCGCAGCTTGGTGCGGCTCTCGTGGGCGGCCTCTTTGAGGGCGGCGATCTGGTGGTTCACGCTCATCAGGTCGTGTTCCGCGTCGTTGGCCTTGTCGAAGTCGCCCAGCATCTGGGCCTGGGCCAGGGAGGCGTTGATGGAGGTGCGCTGCCCGGCCAGTTCCTCCAGGCCCAGGGTCGCGGAGTTGAAGTCGGTCACGGCCCTGTGCGCGGCCTCGGAATGGATGGCAGCGATCTCCACCTTGGCGTCGTGCTGGAAATTGAGGCCCCAGGACATGGCCGTGGTCACCACCACGGCCACCAGCACTGCGGGCAGCTTGGGCGAAATGCGCTTTAAGCCCCACATGATCAGGAAGGCCAGGACGCCCATGCCCAGGGTGGGCCAATGGGTGTACTGCGCGGCCGACTCCACCACGCGGATGATGGTCTCGTAGTGGTGCTCGGCCTTGTCCACGTACACGCCGAACATCTTGGAAAGCTGGCTGGAGGCGATGATCAGGGCCGCCGCGTTGGTGAAGCCGTTGACCACCGGGTGGGACAGGAAGTTCACCACCAGGCCCAGGCGCAGGATGCCCAGGGAAAGCTGGAACAGGCCCACCAGGATGGCCAGGAGGATGGCGTAGGCGATGTAGCCCTCGCTGCCCGCGGCGGCCAGGGGTTCCAGGCTGGCGGCGGTCATCAGCGAGACCACGGCCACCGGGCCCGTGGCCAATTGGCGGCTGGAACCGAACAGGGCCGCGATCATCGGCGGCAGGAACGAGGCATACAGGCCGTAGTAGGCGGGCAGGCCGGCCAGCTGTGCGTAGGCCATGCTCTGCGGAATGAGAACCAGGGCCACCGTGATGCCGGCCACGGCGTCGAGCTTGAACTTGGCCGCGCCGTAGCCTTTGAACCAACCCAGGAAGGGCAGAATCTTCGTCAACATCCGTTGTTCACCCCTTGCGGTTGTCCGTTGGCCAGGATCTTCCTGGCGGAAACGAGCATTTCGTTAAACAGGGCGCCCGCGTCGTACAGGCGGTAGTTCTTGAACCGCACCAGGCCGTCCACCATGGTGAACAGGACCATGGCCACCTTGCGCTCATGCACCGGGCCGATGCTGCCGTCGGCCCGCCCCTGGGCCACGGCCCGCTCGAACACATCCACGAGGCAGTTGTAGATGGCCTCAAGGTGCTCCCGGCAGACGTCGTTCTCCAGGGCCAGCATATAAGGATAGTGGCGGTGCAGCAGAAGAAAGGCGTCCTCCAGGGTGCCCGCGAGGTACAGGTAGTACCCCAGGACCCCCTCCACGCGCTTCATGCCGTCGGAGAATTCCTGCTCGGCTTCGAACGTCTCGAAGTGCTTGAGGATCTCCCTGCGCACGGAGCGGAGCACCGCGAGGAACAGTTCCTCCTTGGTGCGGAAGTGGTAGAAGATGGTGCTCTCCGCCACCCCGGTCACCTCGGCCAGCTCGTGGGTCGAGGTGTCGGTGAAGCCCTTGTGGGCGAACATCCGGGTGGCGGCGAACAGGATCTTGTCCTTGCGCTTCATCAACCCTTTCTCCTTGGAACTGAGTGATTACTCAGTTTTCTGAAAAGTAGCTCTATAAAAAGTTCCTGTCAAGGCCCCTTCCTGAAAATCATAGCAAAGTAAATCAGATGGTTAGACTCGTTCTGGGAAAAATGTCACAAAGCGGGGGCGCAAAAACTGACCATCCACTCAGTTTTTGGAAGCGCCAGGGGGAGAGGTCGAAAAAGGCAGGGGCCGCGCCCCGAAAACGGGATGCGGCCCCTGGCCGACAGAGACTATCTTGAAACGGATTCCGCCGCAGGCGGAGCCCGTCTAAAGGTCCTGCATCATCCAGACGACGCGTCCGATGACGCGGTCCTTGTATTCCTCGAAGGTGAAATACTGATCCGCGTGGTCCTGGTTCTCGGCCCTGAGGACGAAACGGGTCTTGTCCGCCTCCAGGAACACGCGGCGCACCACCAGGCCCTCGAAGGGCACCAGCACGCCGTAGACCTCGCCGGAAAGCACCGTGGCCTGGTCGCGGTCCAGGCCCACGAAGGCCCCGCGCCGGATCAGCGGCTCCATTCCCGAGCCGTCCATCTTGACCACCAGGAGGGACTTGCGGTCGTAGGCCTTGGGGACGGACAGCTTGCCAGCGCTCACGGGCTTCCACTGCCCGGACTCGTCCGCGCCGCTGGCCATGGCGTAGTAGGTCACCACGGTGGCCGAAGCCATGGGATCGCCATAAGGGGATGCCTCTTCGCGCACGATCTCCGAAAGCGCGGGCTGGTCGAAAGGCTGATAGCCCTCCTTGGTCTTGATGTAGCGGGGTCCCCGGCCGAAAGCCAACCAGTCGGGGTTCAGCCCGTACTCACGAAACAGCGTCAGGTACCAGTCCGCCGGGACGGAATCCCTGCGCTTGGCATCGGAGATGCTCGACTGCCTGATGCCGAGGACGGCAGCTAGTTCGACCTGGGTGCGAGTGCTGGTTGCTTCTTTGATGCGGTCCACGACAGAGCTGAAGCCTTCTCCGTATGTCTTGCCAGACTTGCCCATGTTCACACCTTTGTTCCTTCCCCCTGGCGGCGCTGTGTCCTCGTCAAAGGCAGCCGCATGGCCCGCCAGGGCACGTAAACAGTAAGAGACTTAACTGGTCCCACCCCGCCGGCGACATTGTTCGCCGGGAGGCTCTTCCTTGCGCACCCGCCCCGGGATTCTGCGCCGGACAGGGAGGAAACCTATCGCTCCCGCCAGGCGCGTCTTCCATACCGGACACGCTGCCAAAAAACCGTCCGCCGAGAGGGCCATCCGGGTCCGAAACCCGCTGGCCGCGCCCATTGCGGACGTCCACCATAAAAAAACGCACTGCGGGAAAAAGGGCCCCGGAAGGGCTCCCCGATGGAAACCGCCATCCCCTGCGGTTCATCAGGACCTTTTTCCTCAGCGCGACAAAGTGGACACTGAATATTTTATTCAAGCAGGTTTGTATGTCAACAAATATTCCCATAGCAAAACAATTGCGTTCGCATAGAGTGCCCCGATGCGCCCGCCCCGGGCCGAGAAAAAGGGCCCGCCCCCCGGCGGGGGGACGGGCCCTGGACATGATTGGGAAACCGGGCCTCAGCGCAGATAGCGGAAGAACTCGCTGTCCGGGGTCAGGATGACCCGGGTGTTGTCCTTGAAGCTCTTCTCGTAGGCCTCCAGGCTGCGCTGGAAGGAATAGAAGTCCGGCGACTGCTTGAGGGCCTCGGCGAAGATGCGCGTGGCCTCGGCGTCGCCCTGGCCGTGCAGCACCGCCGACGTGCGGTCCGCATCGGCCAGGATGAGGGTCTTTTCCTTTTCGGCCGTGGACTTGATCTTGGCGGCCTCCTCGCGGCCCTCGGAACGGTACTGCTTGGCCTGGCGCTCGCGCTCGGCCCGCATGCGGCCGAAGATGGCCCGCTCGTTCTCCGAAGGCAGGTCCGTGCGCTTGATGCGCACGTCCACCATCTCGATGCCATAGTCCTTGATCAGCACCGAGGACTTGGCCGAGACCTCGGCCATGATCTGGCCGCGCTTCTGGGCCACGATCTCGGCCAGGGTATAGCGGCCCAACGCCACGCGCAGCTGGGCGTAGACGATGTCGTCCAGCCGGGCCAGGGCGCCGCGCTCGTCGCGCACCGTGCGGTAATACTGCAGCGGATCCACGATGCGGTACTTGGTGAAGTTGTCAACGATCATGTTCTTCTTGTCCTTGGTCAGGATCTCCTCGGGCTGGGCGTCATGCTCCAGCACCCGGGAGTCGAAGAACAACACGTTCTGGATGAAGGGTTTCTTGAAGTGCAGGCCCGGGCCGATGATGCCGCCCGTGGGCTTGCCCAACTGCAGCACGATGGCCTTCTCGGTCTGGTCCACGGTGTACATGCTCTGGAAGCCCAGCACCAGGAGCGCGAACAGGATGATAAGCAGGGTTCCGGTCTTTTTCATGGCCATCAGTTCTGCCCTCCCTTGGGCTGGGCGCCCTGCTGGCGGAGCCCCTTGGCCGCCCGGTCCAGAGGCAGGTACGGCACGGCGGAATTCAGGGCCTTGCCGCTGATGATGATCTTCTCCAGATCGGGGTTGGACAGGATCTTCTCCATGGTGTCCAGGTACATGCGCTTGCGCGTCACGTCCTTGGCCTTGTTGTACTCGGTGAGCACCGAGAGGAAGCGCGCGGCCTCACCCTTGGCCAGGCGGATCTTGCTTTCCTTGTAGGCCTCGGCTTGGTTGATCTTCACCGCGGCCTCGCCGCGCGCCTTGGGCATCAGGTCGTTGCGGAAGGCGTCGGCCTCGTTGATGAACCGGCTGCGGTCCTCGCGGGCGCTGGCCACGTCCTTGAAGGCGTCCACCACTTCCTTGGGCGGGTGCACATCCTGGAGCTGCACGGCCAGGATGTCGATGCCCGACCCGTACTTGTCCAGGATGTCCTGCATCTGGTGGCGGCACTCGTTTTGGATGGTCAGCTTGCCCGTGGTCAGCACGGAGTCGATCATGTTGTAGCCCACCACCTCGCGCATGGCCGCCTCGGCCACGCTCTTCACGGTGGAGTGCTGCTCCTTCAGGTTGAAGAGGAAGAGCACCGGGTCCTTGATCTTGTACTGGACGATGAACTGCACATCCACGATGTTCTCGTCCCCGGTGAGCATCAGGGATTCCTGGGGCACGAGCCGGGCCTGCTGGGAGAACTCCGCACGCCCCACGCTCTTGAAGCCCACTTCCACGCGGTGGACCTTGGTCACCTTGGGCTTGACCACGGTCTCCAGGGGCATGGGCCAGTGATAGTGCGGCCCGGGCCCGGTCTGGGCCTGGAAGGCCCCGAAGCGCCGCACCACGCCCACCTCGTCCGGGCCCACGATGTAGATGCCCGAACCGAGCCAGAGCAGCACGATGATGAGCAGCACCAGCCTCCAGGCCGGGAAGCCCACATTGCGGAATTTCTCGAAATTGACATTCAGGTCGCCCAGGTTCGGGCCGCTGGGCCCGCCTCCGGATGGTCTCTGCCGTCTTTGCTGTAGTTTGTCCCAATCCCAATTCATAATGACTCCATGTAAGGCCCAGGCCTGGCGCGGTCAAGGCGCAACCGCCCGCCGCTCCCGGAAACCTTGCGTCTTTTTTCCGCCGTGGTCCTGTGGTACAGATGATCCTGGACGGGCGCGCCCGCGCCGGAGACGGTGCAAAACGCGCCGTCCGCAAATCATGAATACCATACTGGAGGACGGATGAAACCCGTTAACAAGGAAATATTCAGGGCTTATGACATTCGCGGCGTGGTGGACAAGGACTTCGACCCCGAGTGGGTGGAGGAGCTGGGCCGGGCCTGTGGCACGTATTTCCTGTCCAAGGGCCACAACCAGGCCATGGTGGGCCACGACTGCCGCCATTCGTCGCCCGAGTACCAGGAACGCATGATCCAGGGGCTGACCTCCACGGGCGTGGACGTCATCTACCTGGGCATGGTGGCCACCCCGCTGTTCTATTTCGCGGTCAAGAAGCTGGGCAAGAAGGCCGGGGTCATGATCACGGCCAGCCACAACCCGCCGGAGTTCAACGGCTTCAAGGTCTGGGCCGGGGAGACCACCATCCACTCCGAACAGATCCAGGAAGTCTGGCGCATCATGGACTCCGGGAAATTCGCCACGGGCGGCGGCACGGCCTCGCACCACGACATCGAACCCTCGTACCTGGACGACCTGGCCGCGCAGGTGACCCTGCCCCGGCCCGTGAAGGTGGTGCTGGACGGGGGCAACGGCGCGGGCGGCCTGGTCTGCGCCAAGCTGCTCCGGCGCATCGGGGCCGAGGTTATCGAGCAGTACACCGAGCCCGACGGCAGCTTCCCCAACCACCACCCCGACCCGGTGGTGCCCAAGTACATGCAGGACCTCATCCGCCGCGTGCCCGCCGAGGGCGCGGAGCTGGGCGTGGGCCTGGACGGGGACGGCGACCGCATCGGGGTCATCGACGAGAAGGGCCAGATGATCTTCGGGGACCAGTTGCTGGCCATCTACGCCCGGGACATCCTCTCCCGCCACCCCGGGGCCACCATCATCGGCGAGGTCAAGTGCACCCACCTCCTGTACCAGGACATCGAGGCCCACGGCGGCGAGCCCGTGATGAACGCCACGGGCCACTCCCTGATCAAGGCCCGCATGCAGGAGACCGGGGCTCTCTTGGCCGGGGAGATGAGCGGGCACATGTTCTTCGCGGACCGCTACTACGGGTTCGACGACGCCCACTACGCGGCCCTGCGCATGGTGGACATCGTGGCCCGCCACGCGGGCGCGCCCGTGTCCGGCATGCTCGCGGACTGGCCGGCCACCTACAACACCCCGGAAATCCGCCGCGACTGCCCGGACGCCGTGAAGTTCGACGTGGTGCGCCGCGCCCAGGAGTTCTTCAAAAAGGACTACGACGTCATCGACGTGGACGGCGTGCGCATCGTGTTCCCGGACGGCTGGGGCTTGCTGCGGGCCTCCAACACCCAGCCCGTGCTGGTGCTGCGCTTCGAGGCCGAGAGCCCCGAGCGCCTGGAGGAGATCCGCGCGGTCATCGAGGAGCCGCTGGCCCTCTGGATCACCGAAATGACGGCAGGCCGCCCATAAACAGCGATCTGCGGCGTCGCTTCGCTGCTGCGAACAGTGCAAACCCTCGCGTATTGGGATACGCGTCGGGCTTGCACTGTTCTTGCGCCTTGCATCTCACTGTTTTTGAACGGCCCGCGGGACAAGTGCCGTCTGAACCGCGCCTTGACGGCCCGAGGGGCGGCACGTAGATTTCCCCCTTATTTCGGGCGCATGACGGTGCGCCCGCAGCACGCGAGGACCAAGCATGCGTTTCAATCTCCTGCCCAGGAACAGGGAAGAGTCCAGCGGGGCCCGCTTTTTGCGGATGATGCTCCTGGTCTGCGTCTTTGTGGGCGTGGGCTGGCTCTACACCCTGCACTTCGACAACGCCCTGGAGGACATCCAGAGCCGCTCGGCCGTGCTGGACAAGTCCGGATCCCTGTCCACGGAGCAGAAGGCCCAATTCCGCGAGATGGCCAAGCTGTTCCGCGACGAGCTGGGCCTGGACCTGGTGCTGCGCGTGGCCGAGGGCACGCCCGAGCCTCCTGATCTCAAGGCCAAGAGCCTGTACCTGGGCGTGGACACCGCGTCCCGGCGGCTGGTGGCCGTGTTCCCGCCCTGGGTGGAGAACACCCTGGGCCCGGACTTCGAACAGACCCTGAACGATGAAATGCAGCCCTTTTTCGAATCCGACTCCTGGCCCACTGGGCTGATGCACACCCTGCAGACCATCTGGGAGCGCATGACCGGACTCTCCCCCGCAAAGGAAGGACAATGACCGACGACAAAACCGTGACCATCTACACCGACGGCTCCTGCCTGGGCAATCCCGGCCCGGGCGGCTGGGGCGCGGTGCTCATCTGCGGCGAGCTGCGCAAGGAGCTCAGCGGCGGATTCAGCGGCACCACCAACAACCGCATGGAGCTGACCGCGGTCATCGAGGCCCTCGAGGCCCTCAACGGCGGCCGCAAGGTGATCCTGCACTCGGATTCCAAGTACTTCCTGGACGCCATCCGCCAGGGCTGGCTCAAGAACTGGAAGCGCAACGGCTGGAAGACCGCGGCCAAGAAACCCGTGAAGAACCAGGACCTCTGGCTGCGCCTGGACCCGCTCCTGGCCGCGCACGACATCGACTACGTGTGGGTCAAGGGCCACGCGGGCAACGTGGAGAACGAGCGTTGCGATGTGTTGGCCCGCACACAGGCGGCCAAACCCGGCCAACCCAAGGACCCCGGGGCGTAAGCGCACCCCGTCAGCCCCTTTCCTGCGCGCACACGAGAAAGGCCATGGGCAAGAAAAACCACTCTTCCGCATCCGCCGACCCCGACCACCGCGAGAACGCCGAACAAGCGCCCTCCTCCGGGCAGCGGGCCCGGGAGGCCGCGCTGCGCCTATACCGCCTGGAGCCCCCCAGCGGTGAGGACCTGGCCCGCCTGGCCCTGGAACAGGCCATGGCGCTCACGGACAGCCAGTTCGGCTATCTCGGGGAAGCCGGGAACAGGCCTGGGCGCGTGCGGGTCCTGGCCAGCGCGCCCCGGGGCGCCCTCACCTGGGGCGACGGAAATGGGCCCGGCTGCTTTTCCTGCGCGGACGTCCCCTTCTGGGACCTGGCCCTGCGGGCCGGGGAGCCGCAGATCCACAACGACTGCTCCGGCCCCGGCGGAGCCGGGACCGCGATCCTGGGGCACGCCTTCGTGACGCGGCACCTGGCCGTGCCCGTGCTGGAGGGCGGCGACGCCGTCTGGTTCTGCGGGCTGGCCAACAAGCGGTCCGACTACCTCCCCCAGGACGCGCTCGCGGTCCTGGGCCTCATGCGGGACGCCCGGCGCGCCCTGGAGATGGGCCAGGCCAGGGCGGACTACCGGCGCACCCATCACGAGATGGAGAACCTTCGCAACCATCTGGAGGCCGTCTTCAACAGCATCCCCGACGGCATGGTCACCGTGGACCTGGACATGCGCATCCTGACCTGCAACGAGGCCTTCTGGAAGATGAGCGGCACCGTGGCGGTCCAGACCCGTGACAGGCACATCGCCGAAATCCTCAGCGGGGATCCCAACCCCTTTGTGGACGTCCTGCAGCAGACCCTGTCCCTGGGACGCTCGGTCAAGGACTTCCAGATCGGCTACGCCTTCCCGGGCGAAACTCCGGCCAAGCGCCTGGAGCTCAACGCCACGCCCCTGGTCAACGCCTCCCACGAATTCTGCGGCGCGGTGCTGGTGATCAAGGACATCTCCCGCCTGGTCTGGCTGGAGCACGAGCAGAAACGCCGCCTGGGCTTCGGCAAGATCATCGGCCGCAGCCCCCAGATCCAAAAGGTCTTCTCCCTGATCCAAAGCCTGCAGGAAGTCATGTCCACGGTCCTGGTCACCGGCGAATCCGGCACGGGCAAGGAGCTGGTGGCCGAAAGCCTGCACTACAACAGCCCGCGCAAGAGCAAGCCCATGGTCTGCGTGAACTGTTCGGCCCTCACGGAGAACCTCCTGGAAAGCGAACTCTTCGGCCATGTGCGCGGGGCCTTCACCGGCGCGTTGCACGACCGGGTGGGCCGCATCCAGACGGCGGAGGGCGGCACCCTGTTCCTGGACGAAATCGGGGACATCTCCCCGGCCGTGCAGCTCAAGCTGCTGCGCTTCCTGGAGACCAAGGAGTTCGAACGGGTGGGCGAATCCCGGCCCATCAAGGCCGACGTGCGCATCATCGCCGCCACCAACGCCAACCTCTGCGCCAAGATCCAACAGGGCGACTTCCGCGCGGACCTCTATTACCGCCTGAACGTGATCAAGATCCACATCCCGCCCCTGCGCGAGCGCAGCGGGGACATCCCGCTGCTGGTGGAGCATTTCATCGATTTCTTCAACAAGACCTTCGACAAGCGCGTGCAGGTGGTGACCCCGGAGGTCATGAAGCTGCTCATGGAGCACCCCTGGCCGGGCAACGTGCGGGAGCTCAAGCACTGCGTGGAGCACGCCATGGCCGTGTGCGACGGACGCATCATCCACGCCAAGGACCTGCCCGGATCCATGATCGAGTCCGCCGAGGCCGGGGCCGGCGCGGCCCGGCGCCCCGCCGGGCCCGACAGGCCCTCGCGGGACGAGCTGTTGCGCGTCATGGAGAAATCCGGCTGCAAAAAGGCCCGGGCCGCCAGGGCCCTGGGGGTCAGCCGCACGACCCTGTACCGCTGGCTGCGCGAGCTGGGCGTCTGAGCCCCGCGCGCGCCGCGAGAGTGTAACCCCGAGTTACAGTTTTCCCGGGCAACCGCCCGTCCCCCCTCCTCTTCTTCCCGTCCGGCGCCCCGCCCGGGGCCTGTCAGCGCCCGGCCGCGCTCCGCGCAGGGGCCATTGTGTAACCCAGGGTTACACTTTCTGTAACGCGCGGCCATCACAGTAACACTTCCCCCTGTACAGCTGAATGAGTCAATTCAATTATTCAAGCTAGTTATCTGACATATCTGCTTGGCACCCTTCTTGAAGCCCGGTCCTCAAACTCGCGAGGATTCGGGCATGAAACACGTTACGGTTCTCGAATTTCTGACCCCGGCCGGGTTCAACGAGCTCATCGCTTCGGAAAGAGGCAACGTGATCTGTGCGCTGCTGCACCCCATCCACCTCACAAACAGGGTCTTCCAGGACCTGATCACCGTGGCCGAGACCTACGGCCAGGACCAGCTCAAGGTCAAAGTGTTCGACCCGGAGTTCCTGGACTACTTCTCCAACCAGCTGAAGATTCCCGGCGCTCCCGCCTATCTGCTCTTCTTCGCCGGCCTGGAACAGCGCCGGTTCCTGGGCATCGCCGACCTGGGCGACCTCAGGGGGCTGCTGGCCGGGCCGGCCGTGGACGTCAGCTACAACCACGCAACAATCTAACAAGGATGCCGAACATGCTTTCGAAAAAGACACGATCCAAGGAACAGGCGGCCCAGGGCGGCGCCACGCTGAGCAGGCGGGCCATGCTCGCCAGCGGCGGGGCCATCCTCGGCGCGGCCGTGCTGGGCGGCGTGCAGGCCCAGGCCGCCGGCCTGGGGCGAAGCATGCCCGTGAGCAGGAATGCCCTGCCCCACACCAAGTGGGACATGGAGTACGACGTGATCATCATCGGCAGCGGCTTCGCCGCCCTGTCCGCGGCCATCGAGGCCAAGCGGACGGGCGCGGAGGTGCTGGTGGTGGAGAAGATGCGCGTGCTCGGCGGCAACTCGTGCATCAACGGCGGGCTGTTCGCCGTGGCCGGTAACGACCTGCAGAAAAAGGAAGGCGTCAAGGACAGCATCGACCTGATGATGGCCGACATGCTCAAGGCCGGGCGCGGCATCAACCACACCGAACTGACCCGCATCGTGGCCGAGGGCTCCTACGACGCCTACCGCTTCGTGACCCAGTGCGGCGCGGTGTTCAAGCCCAAGCTGTCCTGGATGGGCGGCCATTCCGTGCCCCGCACCTACCTGACCCACAACGCCTCGGGCTCGGGCATCGTCCGGCCGCTGGTGAACACGGCCAGGGCCGAGGGCGTGACCCTGCGCACGGGCTGCAAGGTCGAGGAGTTCATGGTCGACGACGACGGCCGCGTCATCGGCGTGCGCGTGCGCGACGACTACAGGTTCCCGGACGAGGCCAGCGGCCAGGAGCGGCTGTTCAAGGCCCGCCGGGGCGTGGTCATGGCCACGGGCGGCTTCAGCCAGGACGAGAACTTCCGCGCGGCCCAGGACCCGCGCCTGGCCGGCAAGGTGGACAGCACCAACCAGCCCGGCGCCACGGCCGAGGCCATGCGCGCGGCCTTCCGCATCGGCGCAATCCCGGTGCAGATATCCTGGATCCAGCTCGGCCCCTGGGCCTGCCCCGACGAGCAGGGCTTCGGCACGGCCTCCATGTTCAACATCCAGTCGGGCTTCCGCTACGGAATCATGGTGGAGGGCAACACGGGCAAGCGCTTCGTCAACGAACTGGCCGACCGCAAGACCCGCGCCGACATCATGCTGACCAAGGTGGACGCCCAGGGAGCCCCGGTCTACCCCATCGTCCTGGCGGACAGCGAAGGCGTCAAGGCTTGCCCGACCCTGGACAGGTGCCTCAAATACCAGGTGGTGCGCAGCTTCCCGACCATCGAGGAGCTGGCCGCCCACTACGGCATCCCGCCCCAGGGCCTGAAGACCACGGTGGAGAGCTACAACTCCTACGTGGCCAAGAAGACCGACCCTGAATTCGGCAAGCCCGTGGCCACGGCCACGCCCATCGACAAGCCCCCGTACTACGCGGTTCGCGCCTGGCCCAAGGTCCACCACTGCATGGGCGGCGTGCAGATCAACGCCTCCGCCCAGGTCCTGCACTCCGAGGACTTCAAGCCCATCGCCGGGTTCTTCGCCGCGGGCGAAGTGACGGGCGGCATCCACGGCGCCAGCCGCCTGGGCAGCTGCGCCGTCACCGAGACCCTGGTCATGGGCCGCAGGGCCGGAAAGTACGCGGCCAGCAACGAACCCGTCAGCCGCTGACGCGGCCAGGACGCGCCGCGGGCCCGGCCCCGCGGCCCAGTTAACCGACACCGAACGAGGAACCATCATGAAGAACATATCCACACGCCGGATCATCGCTCTGCTCGGGGCGTGCATCTGCCTGATCGCGCTCCTGGGGGGCGGGACGCTGGCCCAGACCAACGCCCAGGACAAACCGCCCCTGGCCGAGCAGGCCATGAAGGACAACTCCCTCAGGGAAAACCTCCTCTACTGGGCCTCCGACAAGATCTACGGCCGGGTGGGCCTCAAGGACTACCACAAGAAAATCCACCAGAACGGGGCCAACTGCGAGCTGTGCCACGGGGTCAAGGAACCCACGGGCCCGGCGGACACCAAGAACTGCTCCAACTGCCACGGCACGCCCGCGGACGTGGCCAAGCTCTGGGAGACCAAGCACAAGGACGACAAGGAGCACACCATCAACCCGCACGACTCCCCCCATTGGGAAAAGGACATCCCGTGCGACATGTGCCACCGGGAACACGGGCAGTCCAAGCTGTACTGCAAGACCTGCCACCACTTCGAATACAAGGTCCCGTGAGCGCTGGAGCGCATGGCGTACACACATGAGAGGAGAATATGAATGTTCCGTTCACTGATATCCATCATCTCCACAGCGCTGCTCATCGCCACGATGATGCCGTGGACATGCTCGGCGCTGGCCGAAGACGGCGCGGCCGGGGGAACGTCGCAGAAGACCCTGCACGAACTCGCCGGGGAACAACGCGCCAAGGCCGGCAAGGACAACGAAAAGTGTTTTTCCTGCCACGGAAAGGAGGAACTGCAATGGAAGACCCAGCACGGCAGGACTCTTGATCTGCACGTGCCCCGCGACTTCTACGCGCGCTCCGTGCACGCCGGGCAGTCCTGCCAAAGCTGCCACGAGGGCGCCGACGCCAAGGCCTTCGAGCAGGCGCCGCACAACTTCAAGGACAAGCTGGCCAAGGATTGCCTGTCCTGCCACGGCAAGATGTTCGGCGACATCGAAGCCCAGTTCGCCAACAGCGTGCACGTCCGGGAGCTGAAGAAGAAGAACAAGGAATACCGCTGCAGCTTCTGCCACGACCCGCACATGACGGCCAAGAAGGAATCCATCCGGGCGATCAAGGCGGACATCGCCTTCTCCAACAACAAGTGCCTCAAATGCCACACGGACAAGGAAGGCTTCGAACGCCTCTCCGGCAAGCGCATGCTGGACCAGGACCTGGCCCACAGCATGATGCTCAACAAGAACATGCACTACTCGGCCGTGCGCTGCGTGGACTGCCACAGCGCGGGCCAGGGCGCGCGCATGCACGAAATCCTGCCCAAGAAGGATTCCCTGCGCGACTGCAACGTGTGCCACAGCGAAAAATCGGCCCTGAACACGACCCTGTACGTCTCGCGGGACGAGCGCAAGGCGTTCTCCATGCTGGGCAAGGGCCTGTTCGACGACGCCGAGCTCGTCAAGACCAACGGCCAAATGATGAAGGAACGCGAGGGACGCCCGGATTCGCCTTACGGCTTCATGAACGCCGGGTTCCTGGACGGGATGCTGGTCATCGGCGCCACCCGGGACAAGGCCCTGGACGGCAGCTTCGGCAACCTCCTGCTGGCGGTGCTGGCCCTGCTCGCGGCCCACGCCTGCCTGCGGATGGTCTCCCGGAGAGCGGCCCACGCCGGACCGGGCGGGGTCGCGTTCAGCGAAGACGCCGTGGTCCATCCCCTGACCCTGCGCATCTGGCACTGGATCAACGCCCTGCTGATCCTGGCCCTGCTGGCCTCGGGCTTCAGCCTGCACTACAGCGGCGGAGCCGGCTCAATGGGCCTCCAGGCCCTGGACGCCCTGCACCGGGGGCTGGGAGTGGCCCTGGCCGCGTGGTGGATCTGCTTCCTGCTGCGCTCCCTGGCCACCGGCGACGTGATCCAGTACTGGCCGCTGAAGAAGGGCTTCGCGGACAGGGCCGCGGCGCAGGCGATGTTCTACGCCTGGGGCATCTTCCGAGGCGGGGAGCATCCCGAACACGCCACCCGCGGCCACAGGCTGAACGCCCTGCAGCAGATCACGTACTTCGCCCTGATGTACGTGGCCCTGCCGCTGCTCCTGATCTCGGGCCTGGCCCTGTTCGCCCCGGATTCGCTCCCGGAGAAGGTCTTCGGGGCCGGAGGGCGGCAGACATGCGTCACCCTGCACGTGTCCCTGGCCTGGCTGACCCTGGTCTTCCTGATCGGGCACGCCTACCTGGCCACCACGGGCGAGGGCGGCCCCCTGAGCCTGCTCAGGAGCATGTTCACGGGCAAACCCAAGGGCGACGACTAGAAACCCCAACAACGGGCGGCGCGGGAAGGCACACTTCCCGCGCCGCAGCTCAGCTCCTCCTCAAACACGGAGCCCGGCGCACCCAAGCGCCGGGCTCCGTCGCATTTTCGGGCCCGGCGGCCGAAAATCCCGAAGGCTGGAGCCCGCGCCAGCCGAGATATCCAGCTTTGGTTTTGCCGGGGTATCTTGGTGTGTTGTGCCTGCGTGTGGGGGAACAGGGAGGTTGGAGGCAGGGACCAGGCGTCTCTGCCCCCCCTTGCCTCCCTTTTGGAGAGAAGGCGATACCGCTCCCTTAGAGCCATGGGAACACCGAGGCTCGTCCTCCCATGAAAGCCAAGCGTGCCTGCGGGGCTGCACGATACGCCTCCGCGTCGCCACGGTGATCGGATTGGCCGGACGCCGAGTTTTTTTAGCGCAAAACCAAACGTGCTCTCCCGCGCCACGCGCCGGGGCGTCAGTGAAGAGCCTCCCGGCCCGAGAACGCGACAGGGAAAAGGGGGTTTGCGCCACGACAAAAAGCACGCCCCCCCCTACAACATATTCACCGGGTCCTGATCCAGGCTCACGCGGATGCCCAGCTTCGCCGGCAACCGCCGCCGCGCCTCGGCATACAGGCTGCGAATCTTCAGCCAGTCGTCGCCCTTGAGCAGACACTGAAAACGCATGCGCCCGCGAATCTGGGCGATGGGCGAGGGGGCCGGTCCGAGGACGCGCACGCCCTGCTCCGCGCCCAGCTTGGCCAGCACCGAGGCCAGGCCCATGATGACCTCGCGGCCCTGTTCGCGCTCCGCCGGGTAGCTCAGGCGCAACAGCGCCAGATGCGTGAAGGGCGGGTAGGAGTAGCGCCTGCGCTTGGCCACCTCCTCGGCGAAGAAGCCCTCGTAGTCCGCGGCCAGCACGAAGCGCCAGCAGTAGTGGTCCGGGTTGCGGGTCTGGATGAGCACGCGGCCCGGCCTGTCCCCGCGCCCGGCGCGGCCCGAGACCTGGACCATGAGCTGGAACATGCGCTCGGCCGCGCGGTAGTCCGGCACGTTCAGGCCCAGGTCCCCGTCCACCACCAGGGCCAGGGTCACGTCCGGGAAGTGGTGGCCCTTGGAGAGCATCTGCGTGCCCACCAGCACCTGGGCCTTGCCCGCGGCGAAGTCGCCGAGGATCTCGTCCATGCGCCCGGCGCGGCGCGTGGAGTCGCGGTCCAGGCGCAGGACCCCGGCGTCGGGGGGCAGGATACGCGAGAGCGTCTCCTCCACGTTCTCCGTGCCCTCGCCCATGGGCAGGAAATTCGCGCCCCCGCATTCGCAAATCCGGGGAAAGGGCTCCGAGGCCCCGCAATAGTGGCAGACCAGGCGCTCGCGCGCCTTGTGGTAGGTCAGGCCCACGTCGCAGTGGGAGCAGCGGGCCACCTTGCCGCAGTCCAGGCAGTACATGACCGGCGCGTAGCCCCGGCGGTTGAGAAGGATCACGGCCTGCTCGCCCCGGGCCACGGTGTCCTTGAGGGCGGCCAGGGCCGAGGGGGCCAGGGGGCCGTCCTCGGGGGGTTCGGTGCGCAGGTCCACCAACTCCACCGGAGGCAGGCCGTTGCCGCTCACGCGGCTGGGCATGTCCACCCGGCCCACGCTGCCCGCCTGCGCGGCCTGGAAGGTCTTCACGTCGGGCGTGGCCGAACCCAGGACCAGCAGCGCGCCCGCTCGCCGAGCCAGGAAATGGGCCACCTCCTTGGCCTGGTAGGGCAGACGCTCCTCCTGCTTGAAGGAGGCGTCGTGCTCCTCGTCCAGAACCACGAGGCCCAAGCCGCGCAAAGGCAGGAACAGGGCCGAACGCGTGCCCACCACCAGGCGCGCACCGCCATTGGCGGCCACGGCCTTGAAGGCCTCCTCGCGCCGCGCCGGGGGCTGGTAGCCGTGATACAGGAGCACCTCGCGCCCGGGGAAACGCGCCTGGGCCGCCCGGTGCAGGGCGCAGGCCAGGGCCACCTCGGGCGCCAGGAGCAGGACCGAACGCCCTGCATCAAGCGCCTGTTCGGCCAGGCGCAGGTAGACCAGGGTCTTGCCGCTGCCCGTGACCCCGTAGACCAGATGCGGCCGGGGCGCGTCCGAGGCCTGGGCCGCCTCGAGCGTCCCCAGGGCCCGGGCCTGCTCCGGGGTGGGGGCGAAATCGCCGCCGCCCTCCCCCGCCCCGTCCTCGGGCAGGAGGCAGGCCTGGCCCTCGCATCCGTCGGGCGGGCAATCCTGGGGCGCGAACTCCGGGGCCGGGCCAACGGCCACCAGGCCCGAGGCGATGAGCCGGTTCAGGGACTGGGCCGCGCCCTGCCCCAGCTCGGCCATGAGCGCCGGGCGCGGGGTGGGGCCGTTGTCCCAGAGGTATTCGCAGATCTCCATCTGGCGCTTGGCCGTGGGCCGCACGGCCCAGGGCGGGTCCGCGGTGAGGGAACAGAATTCCTGGGCCTTGTCGTGGCGCTTGGACACGGCCACCTGCATGCGCCCCTCGGCCCAGAGCGCGGCCAGGGCGGCCAGCCCCTCGGGCGTCTGGGCGCGCAGGGCCGCAGGCGTCAGGCGCGCGGGAAAGGCCGCATCGTAGACGCGGAAGGAAAAGCCCACGGCGCGCAGGCCAGAGGGCAGCAGATTCTCCAGGACCCGGCCCAAGGGCTCCATCTGGCGCGCGGCCAGGTTGGCGGCCAGGGCCATGTAGTCCTCCGTGAGCAGGGGCTCGCGCTCCACGGGCCAGAGCAGCCCGCGCACGCGCACGTCCCCGGGCAGGTCGGCCGGGCGCTGGTCCAGACGGGCGCAGAGCACCCCAAGGCGCGTGGAATTGCCCACGGGCACGAGCACGCGCAGGCCCGGCCGCCAGGTGTCCGGCGGCAGATGTTCGGGCTCGGCGTAGGTGTAGGTCTCGTGCGGGGCGCAGGGCAGCGCCACCTGCCAGAAAAAGGACGTCATGGCTCCCCTGTGCGCCCGGGCCCGCCCGCGGAGCGAAAAAATCCCGCCGGGCGGACGCCGCGCGGCGGGATCAGAATGCGGCCCCAGGCAGCTATTTGCAAGACAGAAGTTCCTGCAGGTTCTTGACCAGGCTGTCGCGCAGCTCCTCGTCCTGCAGGGCGAAATAGATGTTGGCGGTGAGGTATTCGGTCCAGTCCCCGGCGTCGAAGCGGCGGCCGTGGAGCTTCACGGCCAGCAGGCGGTTCTCCCGGGCCATGCGCTCCAGGGCGTCGGTGAGCTGGATCTCGCCGCCCACGCCCGGGCCGATGTCGTCCAGGTGCTCGAACACGTCGGGGGTCAGCAGATAGCGCCCCACCACGGCCAGCTGCGAGGGGGCCTCCTCGATGGACGGCTTCTCCACCATCTGGCGCACGCGGAACACGCCGGGGCGGAACTCCTCGCCCTGGATGATGCCGTAGCGGTCCACCTTGTTCTTGGGGACCTCCACCACGCCAACCACGGCCAGGCGCTCGGCCTTGGCCACTTCCACCAGCTGGCGGATGCCCGGGTCCATGCCGAACATCAGGTCGTCGCCCACCATCACGGCGAAGGGCTCGTCCTTGATGATCTCGCGGGCGCAGAGCACCGCGTGGCCCAGGCCCAGCTGCACCTTCTGGCGCACGGAGATGATGTTGGCCAGCTCCGCAACCCGGCGCACCTCGGCCAGGGCCTCGGTCTTGCCCTTGCGCTCCAGCAGGCGCTCCAGCACCAGGTTGTAGTCGAAATGGTCCTCGATGATGGTCTTGTTCTGGTTGGTGACGAAGATCACGTCGCCGATGCCCGCGGCGATGGCTTCCTCCACCACGTACTGGACCACGGGCTTCTTATAGATGGGCAGGAGTTCCTTGGGCACGTTCTTGGTGGCGGGCAGGGAGCGCGTGCCCCAACCGGCCACGGGAATGACCACTTTGCGGATGTCCATGAGGGTCTCCTTGATTGATGTCCTGTGCTGTCCCAAGATACCGATTTTCCGGGTCAACGCAAGGCGTCGCGGGCCACGTCCGCCAGCTGTTCGGCCAGGCGGCGGACCTGGGCCCCGTCCTGGCCCTCGACCATGACCCGGGCCTTGGCCTCGGTGCCGGAATAGCGCAGCAGCACCCGCCCCGTGTCGCCCAGCTCGGCCTCGGCCTGGGCCACGGCGTCCTTGAGCGCGGGCACCGTGTCGAAGGGCGGCTTGCTCTTCACGGGCACGTTGATCAGTTCCTGGGGATAGGGGGTCAGGAGGTGGGCCAGCTCGGACATGGGCCGGTCCTTCAGGCGCATGACGCGCAACAGCTGCAGGGCGGCCAGGATGCCGTCGCCCGTGGTGGAATAGTTCATGAAAATCAGGTGCCCGGACTGCTCGCCGCCCAGGGCCGCGCCCTCGCGGCGCATGGCCTCGGCCACGTAGCGGTCGCCCACGTTGGTGCGCAGCAGCCGTCCGCCGCGCTCGCGCATGAAGACTTCCAGGGCCATGTTGCTCATCACGGTGGCCACCAGCAGGCCGCCGTCGAGGACGCCGCGCTCCAGCTTGTCCATGGCGCACACGGCCATCAGCTGGTCGCCGTCCAGGATCACGCCCTTCTCGTCGCTGACGATGAGCCGGTCGCCGTCGCCGTCCAGCGCCAACCCCACGTCCGCGCCCTCGGCCACCACGCGCTGGGCCAGGGCCTCGGGATGCAGGGAGCCGCAGCACTCGTTGATGTTCAGCCCGTCGGGCTCGGCGCCCATGAGCACCACCTCGGCCCCCAGCTCGGTGAAGACCATGGGCGCGACGCGATAGCCCGCGCCGTTGGCGCAGTCCAGCACGATCTTGACCCCGTCCAGGGTCACGCCCTGGGGGAAGGAGTGTTTGAGGCTCACGATGTAGCGGCCGGGGCTGTCCACGATGCGCCGGGCCTTGCCCACCCTGTCCGGGGCGGGCTGGTCCCAGACCGTGTTCTCGTTGAGCACCAGGGCCGAGATCTCGTCCTCCACGGCGTCGGGCAGCTTGAACCCCTCGGAGTCGAAGAACTTGATGCCGTTGTCGGCGAAGGGGTTGTGGGACGCGGAGATGACCACGCCCAGGTCGCAGCGCATGTTGCGCGTCAGAAAGGAGATGGCCGGGGTGGGCAGGGGCCCCACCAGGTACACGTCCATGCCCGCGGCGCAGAAGCCGCTGGTCAGGGCGCTTTCGAATATGTAGCCGGAGATGCGGGTGTCCTTGCCGATGAGCACCTTGTGGCGCTTCTTTCCGTTGCGGAAATACTGGCCCGCGGCCAGGCCCAGCCTGAGGACGGTCTCCGGCAGCATGGGAAAGGAGCCGACCCGTCCGCGCAGGCCGTCGGTCCCGAAAATGCGTTCTGTCATGGATTCCTCGCTCCAGGGATGCTGCCACCAAGCAAAGGAGGGCATGCTAGCCTTTTTTGACCCGGACTTCCACCATTTCGGGCACGGTCTTCCTGAGGGCGCAGCCCTCGGGAAGGCGCAGGTTCACTGGCACCAAATGCCTGCCTTCCTTGAAGGAAGCCGGAGCCATGGCCGTGACCAGGAACAGGGACTTGAAGTCCTCGCGCCTGAGCAGGGTGAGCGGCACATCGGCCTGGATCTGGACGGTGGTGGGCTTGAGGGACACGCTACGGCCCTCCACGTTCTCCGGCAGGACCTTCACGGGCAGGCGGATCCACACGGCCTTTGTCCTGGCCGCGTAGCGCAGGGCCACGCGCACGCCGGCGACGTCGGAGGTCACCCGCTCGGGCAGGGCCAGGCCCACCTCGTAGACCACCTCCCCCGGGCCCGTGGCGTTCACGTCGCGGGACAGGGTGGGCACCTCGTCCAGCTTGCCCACCACGGTTTCGGGGCCGCGCACCGTTATCCGCATGGGGTCGGAGCGTTCGGCCGCCAACTCGAAGTCCTCGCCCGGGCCGCCCCTGAACACGGGCTTCACGGGCAGGGACCGGGACACGAGCCTGTCCGCCGCCACGGTCAGGCGCTGGGGATCGATGTCCACCACCTCCAGGGCCATGGGGATGGTCAGGTTCTTTTTCTCCAGGATCAGCGAATTCTCCCCGGGCGCCAGCTCGGACAGGTCCAGGCTGTAGGCCTTGGGCTTTTCCGTGAGCGAACGGATCAGGGCGCGGGAGCCCCGGATGCGGGCCTTGATGGACGTGGGCAGCCCGTCGCCCTGGATGGCCAGGTCTTCGGGGGCGTTGACGATCTCCACGGGCACGTCGACCCAGGCCTCGACCTTCTCGCGGCCCGTGACGATGTACCAGCAGGCCAGGGCCAGAACCAGGGCCAGGAGCCGGTATTGCCAGTTGGAGAACATGCCGTCTTGTGCCTCAATCCATGCGTTACAGTATTCAGGGTTTTCCCGGCAGACTGTTCAAAAATGTGCGAGTGCGAGGCGCGAGGGAAAGACAAGGCCGACGCGTATCCAAATACGCGAGGGTTTGTCTTTCCCGAAGCAACGAAGCAGCGCCAGCGATCGTGCGTTTTTCAACAGTCTGCCTACTTTTCCCAAGCTCTTCTCAAAACTCGTTTTAACCGCACCCCGTCCAGGGCGGCGGTGAGCCTGCCGCCGATGGCCACGGTGATCTCGCCGCGCTCCTCGCTGACCACCACGGCCACGGCGTCGGTCTCCTCGGTGACGCCCAGGGCCGCGCGGTGGCGCGTGCCGAAGGCCGCGCGTTTGCGCACGCCCACGGACAGGGGCAGGATGCAGCCCGCCGCCGCGATGCGCTCGCCCCGGATGACCACGGCCCCGTCGTGCAGAGGCGTGTGCGTGTCGAAGATGGTGCGCAGGAGATCGGCGGAAATCTTGGCGTCCAGGGCCACGCCCTTGTCCATGAAATCGCCCAGCGCCACGTGCTTCTCGATGACCACGATGGCGCCCACGCGCTTGTCGGCCATGACGGTCAGGGCCGAGACCACCTCGTTGAACACGTCCTCGCGCACGCCCGATGAGCGCTTCCAGAGCCCGCCAGCGCCCACCTGGGACAGGGCGTTGCGGATGTCGCGCTGGAAGAGGATGATGACCACGATGAAGAAGGAGCCCAGGAACTGGGCCAAAAGCCAGTTCAGGGTCAACAGGCCGAACTGGCCGGAGAGGAAGAAGACGACCACCACCAGCATCAGGCCCCAGAACACCGACACGGCCCTGGTGCCGCGCACCAGGAGCATCAGGCGATAGAAGACGAAGGCCACCAGGGCGATGTCCGCTATCTCCCGCCAGGATATCTGGAGCCAGCCGAGGTCGATCATCCCTGGTCGACACCCCCTCTGGCCACAAGCACCCTGCGGCCGGGGCGCATGGCCTCGGCCACTGCCAGGGTCTGCATGGTCAGGGCCACGTCGTGGACCCGGTGGATGCGCACCCCGCGCGAGGCCAGCACGCCCGTGGCGGCCTGGGTGGCCACCTGGCGGTTGTTCACGGGCAGGCCCAGCAGGTGCTCGAACATGGACTTGTTGGACAGGCCCACGAACACGGGCAGGCCCAGGACCCCGAAGGCCTCGATGTTGGAAAGGATCTGCAGGTTCTGCTCCAGGGTCTTGCCGAAGCCGATGCCCGGGTCGATGACCACGTTGTCCTCGGGCACGCCCGCGTGGGACAGGGCCCGCAGGCGCTCCTCGAAAAATGCCAGGATGTCGTCCACCACGTCGCCGTAGTGCGGGGCGTCCTGCATGTCCCCGGGCCGCCCTTGGGAGTGCATGAGCACGTAGCCGGGCTTGTATTGCGCCACCACGTCCATGAGCCCCGGGTCGAAGCGGCAGGCCGAGACGTCGTTGACGATGGCCGCCCCGGCCTCCAGGCAGGCGGCGGCCACGTCGGCCTTGTAGGTGTCCACGGAGACCACGGCCTCCTCGCCCTCTTCGTTCAGGGTGTCGGCCAGCTGGCGCACCACGGGCAGCACGCGCTTGAGCTCCGTCTCAGTGTCCACGTGGGGGGCGTAGGGCCGGGTGGACTCGCCGCCCACGTCCAGGACCATGGCCCCGTCCACGACCATGCGCCAGCCGTGGTCCACGGCGTCGTCCAGGGTCTGGTGCCGCCCACCGTCATAGAAGGAATCCGGCGTGACGTTGATGATGCCCACAACGAAAAAGGGGGCAGGGCCCAAGACCCTTCCCCCGGTGATGTTCCACAGAACCCGATCCTGCATTGCTACGCGCTTCCTATTCGTTCTTGTCCGGGGCCCCGTCGTCGTCGGGCTCCAGCTTGAATTCCATTTCCTTGGCGTCGTCGGCCGGGGCGCTCGTGGCGCCCGCCTCGCCGTCCATGACCTTGCCGAAGGAGTCCTTGTCCTTGCCGTTGCTCAGCCCGTTGGCCGGGGGCAGGGGCTTGCCCTCCATGAGCAGGTCGATGTCCCCGCCGGAGATGGTCTCGCGCTCGAGCAGCGCCTCGGCGATGGCGTGCAGCATGTCGAGGTTGTCCTTGAGCAGGCTCATGGCCCGCTGGTTGGCCTCCTCCACGATGCGCTTGATCTCGGCGTCGATGAGCCGCGCGGTTTCCTCGCTGTGGGCCTTGTGGCGCATCATCTCCCGGCCCAGGAACACGGAGTCGTCCTTCTCGGCCAGGGCCAGGGGCCCGACGGCCTCGCTCATGCCCCACTGGGTGACCATCTTGCGCGCCATGTCCGTGGCCCGCTCGATGTCGTTGCTGGCCCCGGTGGTGCGCTGGTTGAAGATCAGCTCCTCGGCGGCGCGACCGGCGAGCAGCACCGAAAGGGTGGCCTCGATGAAGTCCAGGCTGTAGTTGTGGCGGTCGTCCACGGGCAGCTGCTGGGTCACGCCCAGGGCCATGCCGCGCGGGATGATGGAAACCTTGTGCACCGGATCCGAAGCGGGCTGGAGCTTGCCCACCAGGGCGTGGCCGCCCTCGTGGTAGGCAGTGGTCTTCTTGTCCTCGTCGGTGAGGATCACGCTGCGCCGCTCCTTGCCCATGAGGACCTTGTCCTTGGCCTGCTCGAAGTCCTCCATGAGCACCTGATCGCGGCCCAGTTTGGCGGCCTGCAGGGCGGCCTCGTTGACCAGGTTCTCCAGGTCCGCGCCGGAGAAGCCCGGGGTGCCGCGCGCGATGACCTCGGTGTCCACGTCGTGTCCCAGCGGGGTGCGCCGGGTATGCACGTCCAGGATGCGCTTGCGGCCCCGCACGTCCGGGGTGGGCACCACCACCTGGCGGTCGAAGCGGCCGGGCCTAAGCAGCGCCGGGTCCAGCACGTCGGGCCGGTTGGTGGCGGAGATGAGGATCACGCCCTCGTTGGATTCGAAACCGTCCATCTCCACCAGGAGCTGGTTCAGGGTCTGCTCGCGCTCGTCGTGCCCCCCGCCCAGGCCGGCGCCGCGCTGGCGGCCCACGGCGTCGATCTCGTCGATGAAGATCAGGCAGGGGGCGTTCTTCTTGCCCTGGGTGAACAGGTCGCGCACGCGGGACGCGCCCACGCCCACGAACATCTCCACGAAATCCGAGCCGGAAATGGAAAAGAAGGGCACCCCGGCCTCGCCGGCCACGGCGCGCGCCAGCAGCGTCTTACCCGTTCCGGGAGGGCCCACGAGGAGCACGCCCTTGGGGATGCGCCCGCCCAGGCGGGTGAACTTGCGCGGATCGGAGAGGAAGTCCACGATCTCGGAAAGCTCTTCCTTGGCCTCGTCCACCCCGGCCACGTCGGCGAAGGTGACCTTGGTCTGGTCCTGGGTGATCATCTTGGCCCTGGAACGGCCGAAGCTCATGGCCTTGCCCCCGCCGGACTGCATCTGGCGCATGAAGAAGACCCAGACGCCGATGAGCAGCAGCATGGGGAACCAGGACACGAGCAGGGTCATGTACCAGGGGGAATCGTCCTTGGGCTCGGCCGTGACCTGCACCCCTCGGTCGATGAGGCGCTGCACCAGGCCCGGGTCGTCGGGCGCGTAGCTGGAGAAGCGCGTGCCGTCCTGGGTGCGGCCGTAGATGTTCTGGCCCTGTATGGTCACTTCCTCCACCGAGCCCTTTTCCACGCTCTGGATGAACTCGGTGTAGCTCATGCGCGACTGGGACTGCGGGGGCTGGTTGAACAGGTTGAAAAGGACGACCATGACCAGGGAGATGGCCGCCCAGAGGAAGAGATTTCTGCTGAAATTATTCAAGTTTCCTTCTCCTGTGTCCGTGCTGTGAGGGAGGACGCGCTCGCGGCCTCAGCGGACTATAAGACCCGAACCACGCTCAGGCAATGGCCGGGGGGATTATTCCTTGATTCGGGCAATATACCACTGGCTTATTACATTAGCACAGCGGCCCGCCCCTGTCCACGCGGTTCGGGGCGCCGCCGAGGGGAAGCGCCCCGCCCCTGTGCCGTTTCCTGAGCCAATGGCCGATGTTTGTCAAAGCCGGGGAACGCTGCTATCAGGCAGCCAGCACGGAAGCGTTTCGTCACCGGTGTGGCGCGCAGTCTTCAAAACTGTTGTGCGGGCTGATCCCCGCAGGTAGGTTCGACTCCTATACGCTTCCGCCAAACGAAAATAAGCCCCGCCAAGCGGGGCTTTTTTTCGTTGCGGACGACGGGCCTAGCGATAGGGATACATTCCCTGTCCGCCCATCATATGGCCGCCGCCCATCATGTGGCCAGGGCCCATCATCCCCATGGGATAATAGGGAAGCCCCTTTTCGTTGAGGTCGATGGTCATCTCCACCTGCTTGCGATAGGACTCCGTGACCAATTCGCCGACGGCCTTTGCCAGGCCATCCGCCTTGCTCCGGTCGATCTTCTTCTGGGCCAGCGCCGCATTCAGTTCGGCGCTCTTGGCCCACGTCGCCTGGGCAAGCTCACGAAGCGCGGGCCAATACTTATCATACACCTTCTGGTATTCGGCCTGCTGCTCGGGCGTCCCCTGGTTGAACATGCCGTAGCCGCCCATCATCGGGCCATAGCCGTACCCCATTCCGGGATTGCCCTGTTGGTAGCCCTGGCCATCCATCATGTAGCCCTGGCCTCCGCCCATATGCCGCTGGCCCTGCCCGGGCGACATGCCCATCTGGGCATACCCGACCCCAACGGCCAAGATGAGGAGCAACGGAGCAAGCAGTAACATCCTAGGAAAAATTCTCATTTCGACCTCCTGCACTGTTTTGAGCGTGTACGCACAGAAAACTCCATCTTCCATACTACACAGTGTCAGTCGAAAAGCAACACGCACGGCACTTTTCACAGACAAGGAACGCACCGGCTCGGCAGGCCCGCTCACAGACTCCCATGCAGCGACGAGTCGCCGCTCAACGGATCGACGCGAGCATTTCCTTGTATTCCTCCTTGCCTATCTCGCCCCGGGCAAAACGGGACTTGAGAATCTCCTCCGGCGTTTGCCGCGTGGGCGCGCAGGCGGAATTCGATCCGCCGAACGCACGGAAAAGGACGACTCCGGCAGCGACGACGAGCAGCAGCATGAGAATGCCGCCAAACGGATGCATCCAGCCGCCGGCCTGTCCAAACATCATATGGGACCACCCGGCCCCGTCGCCGCCGTACATGTGCGCCTGAGCCAGCGGGGTGAACACGTCATTGATAGCCATCTGTATCTCTCCTTGATTACCAGTTTGCGTTAAAAACCACTCTGTATGCAGCACAATCCATGCCATTCACAAGATATTCAAATTATTGATTTTAATTTTTCATCCACAACGATTCACACCCGGAATGCGCATCGGCCTAAGGCCCTCATCTTAAAATAAGATTTTTTATTTCAGCGAATTAAAGAAGCAGACATCCATACATCAAGCCCCCTTCCCCCGGAGGCATCCTGCCTGCATGGGCAATAACTCTTTATATTCATGGCCATTTAATACTCCATCCGCCTATTGCAGCGCCGCACCTGGGACACGCGATTGCACAAGTGCATGTACATGCACATGGTATGTGCAATAATTGTACATGCAGCAGTTACACCAGGTCGGCAACCGCCCTCCCCTATTCCCACCCAAATGCGAACGGCCCTGGAAAGCCTACAAATTCGTCGAACCTTACGTTTTTGGCGTGACAGATATGCAGGCCGTCATGCGATGCCTAAAAAAATAGCTATAAATTCAGAACAGTAGACATGGAACACTTTATGCTTCGCCTCGGTCTGGAGGTTTCCATGCCAATACTTGAAACTCCTTTCGGCCCCCTTGAGGCCCTGCCCAGCATCGCCCGCTTTCCCGACGGCTCCGTGCGCTCGTGCATCGCGGCGTCCCGCTGCCCGCTGCAGACGCCGCTGGGGGAGCTGGTGCCGCAGCACACGGCCAACACCCTGCGCAAGCGGCAGCTCCCCGCGCTGTCGTTCCATGTGAACGGCATGCTGCGCACCGTGCCCCTGGAGGAGCAGACCACCATCTCGACCCCCCTTGGAAAACTGCCCGCCGAGCAGGTGACCCTGTACGCGGACGGCGCCCTGCGCCGCCTCTTCCCGCTCAACGGCTGCCTCAGCGGCTACTGGACCCAGGAGGACGAGGCCAAGCTGGCCGCGCCCATCGCCCTTCCCGCGCCCTGGGGCCCGGTGGAGGCGAAATGCATCGCCGTGTACCTGAGCCCCCGGGGCGCGCTGCGCAGCCTGACGCTGTGGCCCGACGAGGAAATCGAGGTCCCCGCGCCCTGCGGCCCCCTGCCCGCGCGCGTGGGCGTGGCCCTGCACGACGACGGGTCGCTCAAGTCCCTGGAGCCCGCCCGCCCCGTCCCGGTGGCCACCCCCCTGGGCGAACTGCTGGCCTTCGACCCCGACGCCATCGGCATCACCGGGGACGTCAACTCCCTTGGCTTCAGCCCCCAGGGCGACATCGAATCCCTGACCACGGTTTCCCACGTCTTCACCATGCCCGGCGAGGACGGCAGGCCCCTGCGCATCGCACCGCCCATCCGCAAAAGCCCCTGCGACGGCCAAACCCCGGAGCCCGCGCCGCTCACCGTGCGCTTCGACCAGGAATCCGCCACGTTCAGCTCCGCGACCATGCCCGAGGTCCAGGCCCCGCTGGCGGACATCACGGTCAGCCGTTTCGCCATGCTCTTCCCCGCCCTGGCCCCGCCCTGCGGCATGCACAGCGCCAGCATGTGACGCCCAGCCCCGGTTCAGGTCTGACGAATACAACAGCCCCGTTTCACGGGGCTTTTCTTTTCCCTTCGCCGAGCGTCCTTGACACCGGCTTCGGGAATCGGCTACCCATCAGATACTTTCTCCATATCCGTAACAACTTGAACACCTAAAACTTCGTATAATCACTGAAAACGGAGTCTCTCATGCGCTTCAATGCCCGAAAAGCACGGATTCCCCTGTCCCTGGTATGCGTTGCACTCCTGGCCGGCCTAGCCCTCGCGCCGCGCGCCGCCGACGCGCGCACCGTGGCCGACGCCTTGGGCCGCGACGTGGAGATCCCCGCGCGGGTCGAACGCGTCATCTGCTCGGGCCCTGGCTGCCTGCGCCTGCTGACCTATCTGCGGTCCCAGGACATGATCGCGGGCGTGGACGACATCGAGACCCGGCGCAGGATGTTCGACGCCCGGCCTTATGCCCTGGCCAACCCGCAATTCAAGAAGTTCCCCGTGTTCGGCGGGTTCCGGGGCTTCGACGACCCCGAGCGCATCCTGACCCTCGAGCCGCAGCCCCAGGTGATATTGAAGACCTACCCCACCATGGGCCACGACCCCGTGGAGCTGCAGGCCAAGACGGGCATCCCCGTGGTGACCATGAACTACGGGGACCTGGGCGCGCACAGGAAGGACTTCTACCAGGCCGTCCGCATCATGGCCCAGGTGGCGGGCAAGGTTGAGCGCGGCGAGGAACTCATCGCCTTTTTCGACGGGCACATCGCGGAGCTGGCCGCGCGCACCAAGGACATCCCCCAGGACAAGCGGCCCACGGCCTTCGTGGGCGGCGTGGCCCACAAGGGGCCCCACGGCTACCAGTCCACGGAGCCCGGGTACCCGCCCTTCAAATTCGCGGGCATCAACAACCCGGCGCACACCGCGGGCCTCAAGGGCAAGGACCTGGCCCACTCCGACGTGGCCAAGGAAAAGATCGTGGAGTGGAATCCGGACATCCTGTTCCTGGACCTCTCCACCCTGCAGATAGGCGAGGGCGCGGGCGGGCTGTACGAACTGAAGACCGACCCGGCCTACCGCACGCTCACCGCCGTGAAGAACAACAAGGTCTACGGGCTGTTGCCCTACAACTGGTACTCGCGCAATTTCGGGTCCATCCTGGCCAACGCCTACTTCGTGGGCAAGACCGCCTACCCGGACCGCTTCCGGGACGTGGACCCGGCGGCCAAGGCCGACGAGATCTACGCCTTCCTGGTGGGCGAGCCCGAATTCGCGCGCATGAACGAACTCTTCGGCGGCCTGGCCTTCCAGCCGGTGCCTGTGGACTAGGATGCACTTCGCGGACGGCGTCATACCCGAGAACTACAGGCGCTACATCGGCCTGAAGACCCTGTTCATCGCGGCCACGGCCCTGGCCCTGATCTCGGCCCTGGTGGTGGCCGTGTCCCTGGGCGCGGCCAACGTGCCCCTCGGGGACGTGGTCAGGACGCTGCTGGGCGAGGGCGTGTCCAAGCGCTTCGACGTCATCATCTGGAACATCCGCCTGCCCCAGGCCCTGGCCGCCATCACCGCCGGGGCCGGGCTGGCCGTGGCCGGGGCGGTGATGCAGTCCATCCTGCGCAACCCCCTGGGGTCGCCCTTCACCCTGGGCATCTCCCACGCCGCTGCCTTCGGCGCGGCCCTGGCCGTGATGTTTCTGGGCGGCGGGGTCATGAGCTCCTCCAACGTGGGGGCCGTGGCCGTGACCAGCCCCCTGACCACCACGGCCGCCGCCTTCGTCTTCAGCCTCGTGGCCGCCGGGGTCATCGTGGGCGTGTCGCGCGTGCGCGGGGCCTCCCCCGAGGTCATGGTGCTCACGGGCGTGGCCCTGTCGGCCCTGTTCACGGCCGGGACCATGTTCCTGCAATACTTCGCCGACGACATCCAGCTGGCGGCCATGGTCTTCTGGACCTTCGGGGACACGGCCCGGGCGTCCTGGGCGGAGCTGGGGGTCATCGCCTCCATCACCGCCGCCACCTGCCTGTATTTCCTGGCCAACAGCTGGAACTACAACGCCATCGACGCCGGGGACGAGACCGCCAAGGGCCTGGGCGTGCGCGTGGAGCGCCTGCGCCTCATGGGCATGCTGGCGGCCAGCCTGCTCACGGCCGTGACCATCGCCTATCTCGGGGTCATCGGCTTCGTGGGCCTGGTGGTGCCGCACATGGTGCGCCGGCTCATCGGCGCGGACCACCGCTTCCTGCTCCCGGCCTGCATCCTGGGCGGGGGGCTGCTCTTGCTGGTCTCGGACACCGTGGCCCGGTTGATCCTGGCCCCCCACGTGCTGCCCGTGTCCGTGCTCACGGCCTTCATGGGCGCGCCCGTGTTCATCGCCCTGATCATTCGCGGGAGGGGCCGATGATCCTCAACGTGGACGGCGTGACCTTCTCCTACAACGGACACCCGGTGCTCGACGAGGTGCGCTTTTCCGTGGAGCCCGGGGAACTGCTGGTCATCCTGGGCCCCAACGGCGTAGGCAAGACCACGCTGCTCAAATGCATCAACGCCATCCACAGGCCCCGCGCCGGGGCCGTGTACGTGGACGGGCGGGACGTGCTGCGCATGAGCCCGGCGGACATCGCCCTGGGCGTGGGCTACGTGGCCCAGCGCGCGGAAACCGCCCGGCTCACGGTGTTCGACGCCGTGCTCATGGGCCGCAAGCCGCACATCCGCTGGAAGGTCTCGGACAAGGACCTCAAAATCGTGGACGCGGCCCTGCGCCGCCTGGGCCTGGCCAGGCTGGCGCTCCGGCACATCGACTCCTTAAGCGGCGGCGAGGTCCAGAAGGTCTCCATCGCCCGGGCCCTGGTGCAGGAGCCGCGCCTCCTGCTCCTGGACGAGCCCACCAGCTCCCTGGACCTCAAGAACCAAGTGGATATTTTGACCATGCTCAGGCACGTGGTGGACGGCCACGGCATCGCCGCGGTGATGACCATGCACGACCTGAACACGGCTCTGCGCTTCGCCCACAAGTACCTATTCCTCAAGGACGGGGCCATCTTCGCCGCTGGCAGCGTGGCCGACCTGACCCCGGACATGGTGGAGGCGGTCTACGGCCTGCCCGTGGACATCCACCATGTGAACGGACACCCCGTAATCGTTCCCGCCTGAAACCAAGGAGAATACCAGCTATGCCCTGCCGTATCCGCCCCGAAGCCATCGACGACGTCATCGCCTTCCACGGCCACTCCTGCCCCGGCCTGGCCATCGGCATCCGCGCGGCCGAACTCGCGCTTTTGCATTTCGGCCCCACGGGGGACGAAGACCTGGTGGCCGTCACCGAGACGGACATGTGCGCGGTGGACGCCATCCAGTTCTTCACGGGCTGCACCCTGGGCAAGGGCAACCTCATCGTCAAGGACCACGGCAAGGTGGCCTTCACCTTCTTCAACCGCGCCACGGGCGAAGGCTTCCGCGCCCTGTTCCGCCACGAGTCCTGCGGCGACATGATGAACCGCATGAAGGAGCTCCAGGCGCGCATGCGCGAGAACGGCGCCACCCACGAGGACGAGCACGAGCTGTTCCACCTGCGCGAGGACCAGCAGCGGGCCTACATGGACCTAGACCTGGAGGAAATGTTCGAGATCCAGGAACCGCAGTTCACCCTGCCCCGGGGCGCGCACATCCTCTCCAGCCTGACCTGCGCGGCGTGCGGGGAGCGGGTCATGGAATCCAAGGCCCGGCTGCTGGGCGGCCGCACCCTGTGCATCCCCTGCTTCATGAAAGAGGACCAAAAGATATAGCAGGCCGTTGAAAAACAGCAATCTGCTTCGTTGCTGCGAAAAATTCAAACCCTCGCGTACGGGGAGTACGCTTCGGTCTTGAATTTTCCTTGCGCCTTGCATCTCACTATTTTTGAACGGCCTGCGCGAAAAGGCAGTTTCCACGACCCGAGAAACGGCGCGGAGGCCATAACCGCCCGCGTACGCGCCCTTTCCCGGGCCCGGATGAAGCTGTTACTTGACTGAACGCCCCTGGAGGTTATATCCAGTCCTACCCGTATCCGGCCACGAAGGCCGGAAAATACGGTCCCAGCATCATCCACCGGAGGATTCATGCCCAAGGAAGAAGCAATCGAAGTACAGGGCGTCGTCGAGGAAGCCCTGCCCAACGCCACTTTCCGCGTCAAGCTCGAGAACGGCCACGAGGTGCTGGCCCACATCTCCGGCAAGATGCGCAAGTTCCGTATCCGCGTGCTGCCCGGCGACAAGGTCACGGTGGAGCTCTCGCCCTACGACCTGTCCAGGGGCCGCATCACCTACCGCCCCCGCTAGGCTTTCGCGTCGGGTTCCTCACGCCACGCCGAGGAACCCCGCCCCGTCCGGGGCACCGCCCTCCTCCCCGCCACGCACGCCGCCCGCGCCCCCAGCGCGGCGCTTTTTTGCGCACGAAAAAACCCCGGCGGACCGGGGTTTGATTTCGTGATGCCCGGGCAGGCGGCGTCTAGGAGGCGTTGGCCTCAAGCCACTCCCCGATGGCCTTGAGCTGCGCCTTCACGCTGCCCGGGCCCGTGCCGCCGGGGGTCTCGCGCCGGGCCACGGCGGTGTCGTAGTCCAGCGCCTGGAAGACATCCTCTTCAATGAGTTCGGAAAAGGACTTCAATTCGTCCAGGGTCAGGTCTTCAAGTCCCTTGCCGGCGCGCTCGGCGTAGCCCACGGCCGCGCCCGAGGCGTGGTGCGCCTCGCGGAAGGGCAGGCCCTTGCCCACCAGATAGTCGGCCAGCTCCGTGGCGTTCAGGAACCCGCGCGACACGGCCGCGCGCATGGCGCCCGCGTCGAAGCCCATGGCCGCCATCATGTCGGCCATGATGGACAGGGACGCCGTGACCGTGCGGTCCGCGTCGAAGAAGGGCTCCTTGTCCTCCTGCATGTCCCGGTTGTAGGCCAGGGGCAGGCCCTTGATGAGGGTCAGAAGCGCCGTGAGGGAACCGTAGACCCGGGCGGTCTTGCCGCGCATGAGCTCGGCCACGTCCGGGTTCTTCTTCTGGGGCATGATGGACGAGCCCGTGGCGAAGGCGTCGGGCAGGCGCACGAAGCCGAAGGCCGGGTTGGCCCAGATGATCAGCTCCTCGCAGAGGCGCGAGAGGTGCGCCATGGTCAGCGACGCCGTGAACACCGCCTCGATGGCGAAGTCCCGGTCTGACACCGCGTCCATGGAGTTGGCGAACACCCCGGGCAGGCCCAGGTCCCTGGCCACGGAGGCCGGGTCCAGGGGATAGGTGGTGCCCGCCAGGGCCGCAGCGCCAAGGGGCGAGACTCCCGCGCGCCGCGCGCAGTCCCCCGCGCGCTCGCAGTCGCGCATGAACATCTGGGCGTAGGCCAGAAGATGCTGGGCCAGGCTCACGGGCTGGGCGGGCTGGAAATGCGTGCAGCCGGGCAACAGCGTGCCCGCGTGCTCGCACGCGCGGTCCGCCAGGACCTTGACCAGCCCGGCCAGGAGCTTCTGCCATTCGCCCATGCGGGTATACACGTACAAATGAAAGTCCAGGGCCACCTGGTCGTTGCGCGAGCGGCCCGTGTGCAGCTTGCCGCCCAGGGGGCCCACGATCTCCGTGAGCCGCGCCTCGACGTTCATGTGCACGTCCTCCAGCTCCACCCGCCAGTGGAACTCACCGGACTCGATCTCCACCAGCACCTGGCCCAAGCCCTGGACCAGTTGCTTGGCCTCCTCGAGGGTGAGCACGCCCTGGCGCGCCAGCATGCGCGCGTGGGCCATGGACCCGCGCACGTCCTCTCTGGCCAGGGTGCGGTCGAAGCTCAGGGATTCGGTGTAGGCCTCAACCGAGGCGGCCGTGCCCTGGGCGAAGCGGCCGCCCCACATCTTCTTCTCGGCCATGGATCACTCCTTGCCGGCGTAGCCGCGGATGCGCAGGCCCTGGAGGGTGATGAACCCGGCGGCGTCGGCCTGGTCGTAGACCTGGTCCGTCTCGAAGGTGGCCAGGTCGGCGCGATACAGGGAATACGGGGACTTGCGGCCCAGGGGCATGGCCTGGCCCTTGTAGAGCTTCAGGCGCACCGTGCCGGTGACGCGCTTCTGGCTCTCGTCCACGAGGGCCTGCAGGGCCTCGCGCTCGGGCGCGAACCAGAACCCGTTGTAGACCATCTCGGCGTAGCGCGGGATGAGCCCGTCGCGCAGGTGCATGACCTCGCGGTCCAGGGTGATGCCCTCCAGGTCGCGGTGCGCCGCGAAGAGCACGGTGCCGCCCGGGGTCTCGTACACGCCCCGGGACTTCATGCCCACGAAGCGGTTCTCCACCATGTCCACGCGGCCGATGCCGTGCCTGCCGCCCAGCTCGTTGAGCTTGAGCATGATGGCGGCGGGGGACAGCTTCTCGCCGTTCACGGCCACGGGGTTTCCGGCCTCGAAATCGATAGTCACGATCTCGGCCTCGTCCGGGGCCTCTTCCACGGGCACGCACATGGCGTAGGAAAACTCGCCGGGCTCGTTCCAGGGCTCCTCCAGCTCGCCGCCCTCGAAGCTGCAATGCAGCAGGTTGCGGTCGCAGGAATAGGTCTTGCCGTGGGACACCGGGGACTCGATGCCGTTGGCGGCCGCGTAGGCCAGGCAGTCGGTGCGCGAGGTCAGGTCCCACTCGCGCCAGGGCGCGATGGTCTTGATGGACGGATCCAGGGCGGCCACGGAAAGCTCGAAGCGCACCTGGTCGTTGCCCTTGCCCGTGGCGCCGTGGGCCACGGCCTGGCAGCCCTCGGCGTGGGCGATCTCCACCAGGCGCCGGGCGATGAGCGGCCGGGCGATGGAGGTGCCCAGCAGGTAGCGGCCCTCGTAGATGGCGCCCGCGCGCATCATGGGGAAGATGAAGTCCTTGGCGAACTCCTCCTGCAGGTCGTCCACATAGGCCTTGACCGCGCCGGTACGTTTGGCCTTGGCCTCGATGCCGTCCAGCTCCTCGCCCTGGCCCAGGTCGGCCGTCAGCGTGACCACCTCGCAGTTGTAGGTGTTCTTGATCCAGGCCAGGATCACCGAGGTGTCCAGGCCGCCGGAATAGGCCAGCACGACTTTCTTGATATCGCTCATTGGTTCCTCTGGTATTGAAAGTATTCCGGGTCGCCCCGGTGTTTATCTCTTTTTCCCGTTTGCCGCGTGGGGCTGTTCAAAAGCGTGCGGATGCAAGGCGCGAGGGAAATGGGGAGCCGACGCGTACTCCCCGTACGCGAGGGTTCACATTTTCCGAAGCAACGCAGCAGACGTGCGGTTTTCAACAGCCCCTACGACGTAAAAACCCATTCCATGATCGCTTTTTGCATGTGCAAACGGTTCTCGGCCTGGTCGAAGACGATGGAATGCGGGCCCTCGAACACGGCCTCCGTGACCTCCTCGCCGCGGTGGGCGGGCAGGCAGTGCATGAACTTCACGTCTTTGTGGCATACGGAAAGCAGGTCGTCGTCCACCATGTAGCCGGCGAAGGCCTGTTCGCGCTTCTTCTGCTCCTCTTCCTGGCCCATGGAGGCCCAGACGTCGGTGTTCACGTAGTGGGCCCCGGCGCAGGCCTCGCGGATGTCGCGGGTCAGCGAGATGCGCGCCCCGGCGCTCTTGGCGCGGGTCAGGATGTCCGGGTCCGGGCCGTAGCCCACCGGGCAGGCCAGGCGCAACTCGAAGGGGAAATGCACCGAGGCGTTGATGAAGGAATGGGCCATGTTGTTGCCGTCGCCCACCCAGGCCACCACGAGGCCTTCGAAGTTCGGGGTGCGCTCGTACATGGTCAGCATGTCGCTCATCACCTGGCAGGGGTGGTAGAGGTCCGTGAGGGCGTTGATCACTGGGATGTCCGCGTACTGGGACAGTTCCTCCACCACTTCCTGGCCGAAGGTGCGCACCACCATGCCCGCGCAGTAGCGCGAGAGCACGCGCGCGGTGTCGCGCAGGGGCTCGTTGCGCCCGAGCTGCGATTCCGCGGGGGTCATGAGCAGGGGATTGCCTCCCAGCTCGCGCACGCCCATCTCGAAGGAGACGCGGGTGCGGGTGGAGGCCTTTTCGAAGATCAGGGCCACGGTGCGCCCGCCAAGCAGGTTGCCCACGTGGCGCGTGCGCTTCATGTCCACGGCCCGTTTCACCAGGGCCTGGGCCGTATCCTTGTCCAGGTCGAGTATGCTCAGGAAGTCGCGTGTCATGGTCTGGTCGCCTTGTTGTGTATTGATGTCCGTCCCCGCAGGGGAATTTTTCATCTAACCTTCAATTCGGGGCCTTGTAAAGAACCACGAACCAGGGCCCGGCGTCGGCGCGAACGCACTCCGCACAGCCTACCGCCGCGGGCCGCTGGAGCTGGCCCTGGAAAAAACCAGGCCGGAATACGGGAACTACAGGCTCGTGCCCGCGCAAGGGGCGGAAGGCGCTAGCCCTCGGCCAGGGCGTCCACGGCCGCCTCGGTGAGGGCGTCCATCTCCGGGCCGTGGTCGAAGCCCGCCAGATGCAGGAAGGAATGGGCCAGGAGCCGGGTCAGATGCTCGTCCGGGTCCTGGCCGTAGAGGTCGCATTCGCGGTGCAGGGCGTCCACGCAGAGCACCACCTCGCCCAGGCTGCCCGGGCGTTCGGGGTCCTCCTCGGGCAGGGCCAGGGCGTTGGTGGGGCCGGTGCGGTCCAGGGCGTCGGCGTGCAGCCGGGCCATGTCCGCGTCGCCCACCAGGGTCAGCTCCAGTTCGGCGTCCGCGAGGTCCAGGAAGGCCAGCACGGCCTCTGCCCGCTCACGCGCCAGGCTGCGGGCCAGGGGCCGCAGGGACCCCGGCCGCGACACCACGGCCAGCCCGCTCACTTGGCGCTCCGCTTGGCGTCGAAGGCCAGCACGGTGCCGCCTCCGTCGCCGTTCTCCACGGCCTTGCCGTTCTTGCGGCCCTTGCCGTCCTTGCGGTTCTCGCCGTCCTCGCGGGCCTCGGCCGCCGCGGCCTTGTCCTCGGGATAGCGGATTCGCTGGTGGAAGATGCCCGCCAGGATGCGCTCGAACACGCTGGATATCTGGTGCAGGTCCTTCAAGGTCAGGGCGGACTCGTCCAGCTGCCCCTCCAGGAAGATGCGCTTCACGGTCTTTTCGATGTGGCCCTTGATGCGGCTGGGCGTGGGCTCCACCAGGGCGCGGCTGGAGGCCTCGATGGCGTCGGCCAGAAGCAGCAGCCCGGCCTCCTTGGTCTGGGGCTTGGGCCCGGGATAGCAGAAGGCCTCCTCGCGCGGGGGCTCCTCGCCCCGGGCCAGGGCCTGCTCCACGGCCTTGTGGTGGAAGAAGGAGATCAGCGACGTGCCGTGGTGCTGCTGGATGATGTCCTCGATCCTGCGGCCCAGCTTGTGGGTCCGGGCCATTTCCACGCCCTGCTTGACGTGGCTCGTGAGGATCAGCGCGCTCATGGACGGGGAGAGCTTGTCGTGGCGGTTCTCGCCGCCCATCTGGTTTTCGATGAAATACTGGGGCTTGGAGAGCTTGCCCACGTCGTGGTACAGGGCCGCCACCTTGGCCAGCAGGGGGTTGGCCCCGATGGCCCGGGCCCCGGCCTCCACCATGCCCGCCACCACGATGCTGTGGTGGTAGGTGCCGGGCGCGCCCACCATGAGCTCGCGCATCAGCGGCTGCTCAAGGCTCATGAGCTCCATAAGCCTGAAACGCGAGGTGTAGCCGAGCACCAGCTCCACGATGGGCGATAGGGACAGGACCAGGATCAGGGACACGGCGCCCCCGGCCAGGACGTAGGCCCCGCCCGCCAGGGCCCGCTGCATGCCCTGATAGTCCATGATGTTCACCCCGACCCAGGCCATGACCAGGCAGCCCAGAAGCGGCAGCACGCTGGCCAGGAGCTCGCTGCGCGTCTCCGCGCGCTTGATCGTGAACAGCTGCACCACGCCGCCGATGAAAAAGAAGATGAACAGGGGCAGCCCGCCGCCCATCATCTCGGTGCAGACGAAGGACAGGCAGACCAGGGCGAACATGCACACCGGCACCGGGAAGAACAGGGCCATGACCCCGGCGGCCCCGGGCAGGGGCAGACTGTAGGGGATCACGTCGTGCATGGCCCCGGCGGACAGGCTCCCGGCGGACAGGGCCAGGAACTTGGCCAGCCCGCCGAAGACGAGCAGGATCACGGACAACAGCACGTAGTCCTTGGGCTCCAGGGCGCGGTACAGGCCCGTGCGCCGCACCAGGAACAGCCCCAGGGCGAACAGCCCGCAGAGCATGAAGATGCCCACGGCCCGGTGCACGGTGAAGGATTGGGGAATCTGCTCGGCCATGGCCAGGAGCTTCAGGCGCTGGCGCGCGGTCACGGCCTCGCCCTGGCGCACCACCACCTCGCCCCGGCGCACGTGGAAGAACACCGGCCCCACGCCGCCCACGGACTGCTCGATCCTGAACCGCGTCTCCCGGGTGTTCAGGGTCAGGCTCGGGGAGACCAGCTGCCCCACCAGGGACCAGACCGCCTTGCGCATCACCAGGGGCTTGTGCAGGTCGGCCTTGAGATACGCGGCCAGGTCCGCGCGCATCTGGCGCACGTCGGCCACGGCCCCGGGGTCGCGGTTCAGGCTTTCGGTGCCCATCTGCACGTCGCGCACCACCACGCCCTGGGTGTAGCCGACCAGCTCCGCGACGTCCTTGGCCACGCCGTTGGCCATGTAGTCCCGCAGCCAGGGCAGCACCCGGGCCAGGACCATGTTCTGGAAGTCCTCCCTGCGCCAGAGGTTCAGGGTGGATTTGCTGATCTCGGAGTTGAGGTCCTCGGCCACCTGCCAGCGCACGTCCTCCAGGCTCTCGGGCGTGGCGGCCATGATGGTGGCGAACACCGTGTGCACGCCCTTGTGCAGGTCCTCGTAGGCCTGGGAGGAGAGGTCGAACACGGGCGGCTCGGCCTGGGCGGCCTGGCGGCGCTTGGCCTGGGTGGCCTCCACGTCCTCCACCAGGAAGTCCTCGCGGGCCTCCACATCGCTCTCGGCGATCTCGCCCTCCTTATACTGGGGCGGGCCGCTGACGAACTTCACTCCCGCCAGGCAGGAGAGCAGAAGCAGCACGCACCAGAACAGGGCCAGGCCGCCCTGGCTCTCGACGTACAGGTTTCTGCCCGGGGACGGGCGGGACTTACTTGCGGTCTTCGTTGTCTTCGTAACGCTCATAGGCGGATACTATCCTCCCCACCAGGGGGTGACGGATCACGTCGTCCTCGCGAAAATGTATGAAAGCTATGCCCTCGACGCCCCGCAAACAGCGCGATGCGTCCACCAGGCCCGAAGGGGCGCGGCCGGGCAGGTCGATCTGGGTCACGTCGCCCGTGACCACGACCTTGGACCCGAAGCCCAGGCGAGTGAGGAACATCTTCATCTGCTCGGGCGTGGTGTTCTGGGCCTCGTCCAGGATGATGAAGGCGTCGTTCAGGGTCCTGCCGCGCATGAACGCCAGGGGCGCGACCTCGATGACCCCGGTCTCCATCATCTCCTGGACCTTGTGGAAATCCAGCATGTCGTGCAGCGCGTCGTACAGGGGCCGCAGATAGGGGTTGATCTTCTCGGCCATGTCGCCGGGCAAAAACCCCAGGTGCTCCCCGGCCTCCACGGCCGGGCGCGTGAGCACGATGCGCTTGACCCGCCGCTCGGTGAGGGCGGCCACGGCCATGGCCACGGCCAGGTACGTCTTGCCCGTGCCCGCCGGGCCGATGCCCAGGGTCAAATCGTTGTCGCGGATGGCCTGGAGGTAGTCGCGCTGGCCCAGGGTCTTGGGCCCGATGCGCATCTTCGGGGACACGGCGAAGACCTCGTCCCGGAAGACCTCCTTGATCTGCGCCGAGGGATCGCGGGCCAGCACGCCCATGGCCAGGTCCACGTCGCGGGGGAACACCGGGTGCCCGGCCTTGACGTGGGCGTAGAGCTGCACCAGGGCGCCGGCGGCGCGGTTCAGGGCTTCCTCGCTGTCCGCGCCCAGGAAGACCTTGTTGCCCCGCGTCTGAACGCGTGCGCCGCTGCCCGCGGCCACGGCCGCCAGGTTCGCTTCCTGGGGCCCGAACAGATCGCGCGCCAGATCGCAATCCTCGAATTCCAGCGAGCGTTCAAATTGAGTGTGGCGGGACATGCCCTTCTCCTCGGTTTGCCGTAACGGCGGAATACACCTATAGTCCCTTTCAACGCACGCGTCCAACGCGCCGCCCGCGCTCAGAAGCGGGCCTTTACCCGAACACATCCTTCCCCGCAAGCGAGGACCCCGCCCATGGATTTGAAGCTCCTGGCCACGACCTTCGTGACCCTTTTCCTGGCCGAACTGGGCGACAAGACCCAGCTGGCCTGCATCCTGATGACCGCCAAAACCCAGAAGCCCTGGACCGTCTTCCTGGGCTCGTCCCTGGCCCTGGTCTCCGTGAGTTTCCTGGGCGTGATGTTCGCGGCCTTCATCTGTGACAAGATTCCGGCCGAGATCGTCAAAAAAGGGGCGGCCGCGGCCTTCGTGGTCATCGGCGGCCTGATGTATTTCGATAAAATATAACAGCCCGTCCCGATACGCGATCAACCCCCGCGCCGCACCGCCGCGCGGGGTTATTCCCCGGCCAGGCGCTTCTCCAGTTCCGGGTCCAGGTCCACGCTGAGCGCCGCGAACTCGCGGTCCACGGTCACGGTGCCCGGGCCCGCGCCCTTGACCGAATGCACGTGGCGTACCAGGGCGCAGATCACGTCGGCCCGGGCCTGGCCCGAGGCGAAGCTGCGCAGGGCGGCCAGGGTCGCGGCCTCCCTGAGGCTCGACTCGGGCACCTCCTGGTCCGGGTAGTCGCGCCGGAGCACAGCGTGGGCCCCGGGCCCGCCGCGTGCGTGGAACCAGAGGTCCCAGGCCCGGGCCGAGACCCGCGCCTCGCGGTTGCCCTGGGCGTTCTTGCCGCGCAGGACCAAAAAACCGTCGCTGGTGCGGAACGCGGCCAGCCCCTTGCGTTCCCTGGGCTTGGCCCCGGGCGCGTCCTCGCCCTTCACGGCGCGCACGCGCCGCTGCCCGGCCTCGGGCATGCGCCCGGCCCGCACCTCCTCAAGCATGGCCGCCAGCTCGGCCTCGCGGGAATCCACGAAGGCCAGCCCCCGACGGCCCTTGGCCGCGCGCGCGAACAGGCGCTCCATGTTCCCGGCCACGTTCAGGCGCGGGTCCAGGCGAATGGTGCGCGTGCCGCCATCGGGCAGGGGAACCTCCACCTCTTCGGGGCGCTCCTCCTTGCCGTGGGCGTAGAGCACCCCGCGCAGGGCCTCGCCGTCCTCGGCCAGGGCGGCCATGGCGCGCAGGCGCTCACGGTCGCGGGCCACCGAGGCCAAAGCCTTTTCCAGACGCCTGGCCTCCCGCCCCAGGGCCGCGCGCTCCCCGGCCTCGGCCAGGTCCCGCAAATGCGGGAACAGGGCCATGCGCCCCAGGTGGTCGGCGGCGTCCAGGGCGGCGTCGAACACCTGTTCCGGACGCCCGGCGGCCAGCGCCTCGGGCAGCCGCCAGGCCAGGATCTCGGCCCCCTCGCCCTCGCCGTAGAGGAAGAACCCCGCGCACCCGCCCCGGCGCACCGCGCCCAGCAGCGCCTCGGCCCGGCCCTCGGGCGAGGCCGAAAGCAGCCGCCTCAACGGCGGGGTCAGTTGCGGATACTCGCGCCAGGCCCCGGGACCCCGGGGCACGGCGTCCGGCCAGGCGGGCTCCGCGCCGAAGCCTTCGGGCAGCGCGTCCACGATCTCCGGCTCGGCCACGCAGGACAGGACCAGCCAGCCCTCCTCGCCCCGGGACAGGGGCAGAGCCAGGGCCCGGTCCGGCCAGTGGGTCACGCCCGGGCCCAGCATGCGCCCGGAGAGGCGCTTTCTGAACCACATGCAGCGCGCCGTGGGCCGCTCGGGGTTGGCGGGCTTGTCCGTGGTCAGGAACAGGAGTCCCCCGCGCTGGTCAGCGCGGTTCAGGAGAAACGAACCACCCCCGCTGGTCCGGACCTTGAACGTCCAGACCCCGGGGGCGGGATTGAAGACCTTTTCCACGCGCGCGCCCTCCAGACGGGGGGCCAGCTCGCGCGCCAGGCAACGGAAGAAGTTGGCTTCCATGGGCCGATGCGCCGGGCTAGTCGCCGCGCACCTTCTCCTCTTCTTCCTGCTTGCTCTTGCAGTTGATGCACAGAGTGGTCACGGGGCGGGCCTTGAGGCGCTCCACGCCGATCTCGTCGCCGCATTCCTCGCACTGGCCGAAGGATCCGTCGTCGATGCGGTGCAGGGCCTGCTGGATTTTCTTGATGAGCTTGCGCTCGCGGTCCCGCAGACGCAGGGTGAAGGAGCGATCCGATTCCGCGGTGGCGCGGTCCGCGGGGTCGGCGTAGACCTCGCGGGTTTCGGTCATGTCCTCAATGGTTTCTTCGCCCTTACGCAGGATGTCGTCCAGCATCCCATTCAAATGTTGGCGAAAAAATTCAATGTCCTTGGCATCCATGGGGGACCTCCGTGCAAGACGATAAAATGGCCGGTTTCGGCCGGGTCAACTTGATAGAGTAAGAGCGGTTTTTTAATTCACAACCGCTTGAAAAGTAAAGCCCCAGAGGGTAGTTTGATTTTGTAGGGAAATACCGGGGCCTTAGGATTCAAAAATTTTTCCGCCCTCCGCCCAGGAGGGCCCGCCGGAGAGCCGCGACATGGCGAAGCTCGACGAATCCACCACACAAACGGACATACTGCAAGGGGTGCTGGGCGATTTGCCCGGCTGCGATGCCCTCGCGAGCCGCGCCGTGCTGGGCGGCCACCTGGTGGCCGTGGAGTGCGGCGGCCGAGTGGGCCTGGCCTCGCGCATGGGCTCCCACGGCCTGCCCGCGGCCGATGACGGCGCCGGAAACGACGGCGTCCCCGGCCGGGCCATGGCCGACTGGTTGCTGCGGCCCCCGCCGGGCCGTGGCGAGGGCCGGTCCCTGGGCATGGCCGCCCTCAACGCCCTGCTGCCGCCCCCGGACGGACTGTCCGGGGCCAAGGGCCAGGACCTGATTCTGGACAAGGGCCGGGGCCGCCGGGTGGTGGTGGTGGGGCATTTCCCCTTCGTGGAGCGCATGGGCGACACCTTCGCGGACCTCAAGGTGCTGGAACTCTCGCCCCGCCCCGGGGACCTGGAGGCCTCCCGGGCCGCCGACGTCGTGCCCCGAGCGGACCTGCTGGCCGCCACGGCCACCACGCTCTTGAACGGCACCCTGGCCGGGCTGCTGCGCCTCTGCCGCGCGGACGCCTTCGTGCTCGTGCTGGGCCCAAGCACGCCCTTCGCCCCCTCCCTGTTCGGCTTCGGGGTGGACGCCCTGGCCGGGGCCGTGGTGCGGGACCGCGAGGCGGCCCTGGACGGGGTCAAAAAGGGCTTGCCTTTCAAGGCCCTGCCCGGCACCGAATCCCTGACCTGGACCAGGGTCTGATTTTTTCGCCCTTTCCTGTTGACAGGTTCGGACGACACGGATAGAAACTCACTCGCCTTACGGACAAGCGGGAGTAACTCAGTGGTAGAGTGCAACCTTGCCAAGGTTGAAGTCGCGGGTTCAAATCCCGTCTCCCGCTCCAAGAGCACTGCCGGGCCGGTCACAACCGGCCCTTTCTCTTCCGGAGGCCCGAAGCGGGGTTGCCCCCCGCGTCGGATGACAGTACGCTTCTCGTGGCCCGGTAACCCCGGCACCGCCGGCAAGGTCATTGACAGCGCCAAGTCTCTGGACTATAGGCTCTATTCCTCGGTTCACGGGGCGGCATAGCCAAGTGGTAAGGCAGCGGACTGCAAATCCGCGATTCTCCGGTTCAAATCCGGATGCCGCCTCCACAAGCGGGAGTAACTCAGTGGTAGAGTGCAACCTTGCCAAGGTTGAAGTCGCGGGTTCAAATCCCGTCTCCCGCTCCACAAAAATCAACGCCGGTTGCAGAGCCGGCGTTTTTTTTGCGCCCTGCGGCCAGCGCGCGGCGCAGGCATCGGAGGTCCCAACGTGAACGGCGAAAGCGGCATGAACGACATCCGCCTGGATGCCCCCCTGGACGAACTGCTGGACATGGCCAGATCCCGCTACGAGGTCTGTTTCGAACCCGTGGCCGTGGACGGCGTGTCCCTTGAAATCCTGCAGATCGCCGACATGGCCAAGTACGTGGAGCGCCTGGCCGAAGGCGCGGCCAAGGACGGCCTGGACCTGCCCTTCTGGGCCAGGATCTGGCCCGCGTCCCTGCTTCTGGCGCACACCATCGGCTCCCTGCCCGCCGACCGGGACACCGAACTCCTGGAAATCGGCGCGGGCGTGGGCATCTGCGGGCTGACCGCCGCGGCCAGGGGCATCCGCGCCACCATCACGGACATCAACCCCGACGCCCTGCTCTTCTCGCGGATCAACATCCTGCACAACGGCCTGGGCGGCCTGGCCGAGGCCCGCAAGGCCGACTTCGCCGCCGACCGCCTGGGCAAGCGCTTCCAATACATCTACGGGGCCGAGGTTCTGTACATCGAAAAGCTGCACCGGGGCCTGGTGAAATTCCTGGGCGCGCACCTGCGGCCCGAGGACAAGGCCGAGGTCATCATCTCCAGAGACTGGAAGCGCAAGTCCATCCGGTTCTTCAAGCTGGCCGAGGAGGAATTCCACCTCGATCGGCGGACCATCGGCTGCAAGGCCACCGACGGCGGCGAGACCGAGCGCTACCTCTGCGAGATCATCCGCCTGAAGCCGCGCAAGAAGGTGACCCCGTGATCCGCCTCTCCCCCTGCCCCAAAGCCTACACCACGGACCTGGACAAGGCCGCCTGCCCCGAGCAGACCGTGGCCCGCGTGCGCGCGCTGTTCGAGGCCCGGGGCGGCGACATCCTGGCCGAGACCAGGCGCATCGACACGGGCCGCCTGGGCATCCCGGTGTTCATGTCCGTGACCGGCTCGGGCGCGCGGCGGGTGATGCCCACGCGCAAGCAGATGGGCAAGGGCGCCTCCCCGGCCCAGGCCGAGGCCTCGGCCCTCATGGAGCTCACGGAACGCTACAGCTGGTTCTCCTTCTGGGAGGACGGCGACCTGACCCCGGCCACCTGGTCCGAGGCCCGGGCCCTGTGGCCCGGACAGGTCATGCCCGCGGCCGAGGCGGCCCGCGCCGCCGGGGACGCGGACCTCGCCGAGGAGGACGCGCAGCGCATCCTGGACCTCGCGCCCTGGCGCTTCGCCGAGGCCACCCGCCTGCCCGAAGAACGGGCGGTGCGCGTGCCCCTGGACCTGTTCAAGCGGCTCAACGAATTCAACGGGGCCAGCGCGGGCAACACCTACGAGGAGTCCATCCTCCAGGGCGCGGCCGAGCTGGTGGAGCGCCACGTCTGCGCCCTCGCGGACCGCGAGCGGCCCGAGTTGCCCACCATCGACCCCGCGTCCATCGACGACCCCGTGCTCCTGAAGCTCCTCGCGGCCTTCACGGACAACGGCATCAAGGTCTGGCTCAAGGACATGACCATGGGCATGCCCGCGCCCACGGTGGGCGCCCTGGCCCACGACCCGGCCACCTTCCCGGACAAGAGCGAGATCGTGTTCACGGCGGGCACGGCCGCCTCCCCGGCCAAGGCCGCCATCCGCGCCCTCACCGAGGTGGCCCAACTGGGCGGGGACTTCGAGACCGGGGCCAACTACGAAGCCTCGGGCCTGCCCAAGTTCGCGTCCCCCGAGGACTACCGCTGGCTGACCGAGGGGCCCCTCGCGGCCCTGGACTCCCTGCCGAGCATCGAGGCCGGGGACATCCTGGAGGAACTCACCGCCCTGGCCCGGGGCCTGGAAGACCTGGGGCACCCGCTGTACAGCGTGGCCACCACCCATCCGGACCTGGGCATGCCCGCCAACTACAATTTCGCGCCCGGGCTCTTGTTCCGCGAGCGCACGCCGCGCGCCTGCCTGGGCCTGTTCGTGGGCCGGACCCTGGCCGAGGACCTGCCTCCGGACCAGGCCCTGCAAGGCCTGGACGTCATCGAGAGCGTGTATCCCGGCGCGCCGTTTTTGCCCTTCTACCGGGCCCTGGCCACCCTGCGCGGCGGCGACGCGGCCGGTGCGGCCGGGCTCTTCGCTTTGGCCGAGCCCCTGCAGGAGGACGCCGAGGACAAGGCCCTGGCGGCCTTCTACCAGGCCTACGCCCTGACCAGCGGCGGCGACTTCCAGGGGGCCGTGCCGCACCTGGACAGGGCCATCGCCCACACGGGCGAGGTCAAGGAGTACTTCAACCTGCGCGGGGTGGCGCGCTTCAAGGCCGGAAACTACCTGGCCGCGGCCGAGGATTTCCGCGCCGCCCTGGACCTGGATTCCGGCTCGGCCATGGACCTGGCCAACCTGGGGTTGTGCTACAAGAACCTGGGCCGGGCCGAAGAGGCCCTGCACTGCCTGGCCAGCGCCCTGGAGCTGGACGCAAGCCTGGATTTCGCACGCGCGAACCTGGAGGAACTGCTCGGATCATGAGGCCGGAAACGAGCCGCGCGGGGCACAGGAATTCAACGAATTCCATCCTGAACCCATTGACAAAAAACCGAGCGCGAACATACAATCTGTCCACTTTTTAGGTAACCCCTCTCCAACCGACACAGACTCAAGGAAATGAGCAGCGGAAGCTGCTTCGTTCATAGGCTGCCGGGTTTCCCGGTTTTGTTTGACACAGGTGTGAGGCAGAGATAGAACGACCATTACGTTCAATCAACCTCAAGGAGGACGAGCATGGCTACTGTTGAATTCAAAGGCAAAAGCTTCGACATCGACGAAGACGGGTTCCTTCAGAAATTCGAGGACTGGAGCCCTGAGTGGGTGGAATACGTTCAGGAGTCCGAAGGCATCAAAGAGATGACCGAGGAACATCAGAAGGTTCTGGACTTCCTGCAGGACTACTACAGGAAGAACGGCATCGCCCCCATGGTGCGCATCCTCTCCAAGGTCACCGGCTTCAAGCTGAAGCACATCTACGAGCTGTTCCCCTCCGGCCCCGGCAAGGGCGCCTGCAAAATGGCCGGCCTGCCCAAGCCCACGGGCTGCGTCTGATCCGTATCCGGATTTCGACTGCACGGCGGGGGCTTCGGCTCCCGCTTTTTTTTGCTCTTTTCCCCGCCTATTTCTTGCTCTTTTTGCCGTTCTTGCCGTTGCCCGCGTGCTTGGCCGCCAACCTGCGCTGCTCGTCGAAAAACTTCTCCTTGCGCTTGTCGAAGACCAGGGCCGTCTTGAGCAGGGACACGGACAGGGCCAGCACGCTGACGATGATGATCAGCCCCTTCTGGATGTTCCAGCGCTGCCCCTCGATGAGGTTCGTGAGCCAAGTGTAGTTGTAGTGCTCGGCCACGAACACCGTGGCGGGCGCGCCCAGGAGCGCCAGGCCCAGGCCCACGATCTCCAGCCACATGAAGCTCTTGCCCATGAGCAGCATGAACAGCGTGGCGTCGCGCACGATGCGCAGGGTCACCAGGCGCGAGGACAGGCGCTTGATCTTCTCGTCCACCACCTGGAAGTACTCGTGGCTCAGGCGGAAATTGCGGGCCACCTTGAAGTGCTGCTGCTTGACCCAGTTCAGCTTGGTCACGCAGTAGTTGAAATCCTTGTTGAACTCCCTGAGCGTGCGCGGGAAGGGGAACCAGGATATCTCCTTGTGGATATCCTTCAAGCGGTTGCGGAACTGCTCGGCCTGCTTGCCCAGCACGCCGATCTCCTTGTCCACCCTGTTCTTCAGGGCCTTCTCCACCTTGGACTTGCCCGAGAACAGGCGGTGGAAGACCACGTAGTTCTGGACCTCGGCCAGGGCCAGCACCGCGCTGATCTGGCGCTGGATCTGCTTGTTGAACTCGTGGTCCGCCCCGAACCAGTCCTCCACCTCGGCGGAGAGCTGCTTGAGGCGCTCCGCGCCCTCGGACGCGCCGGCTTCGGCCGCGAGCCAGCGGGAGTGCAGGCTGGCCAGGATGTGCACCACGCCGCGCTCGGCCTCGGGGTCGATGATGATGCGGTTGAAGGCGTTGGGGTCCTCGTCCACGATCTGGTCGATGAGGCCCACGGCGTGCTCGGAGAAGCCCATCTTCACCATGCACACGGCCTGGCGGTACAGGGGCTCGATCCAGGCCGGGCACAGGACGCGGGCCTCCTTGTACAGGGCCATGGCCGCGTCGTAGCGGGACTGGACCTCCAAGGCCCGGGCCTGCAGGTACTTGTGGTACGCGAAATGGATGGGCGAATCGCCCAGGGGCTCGGCCTCCTTCCAGTGGGCCACGGCCCGGTCCAGGTCCCCGCGCTCCAGGGCCAGGAAGCCCTGCAGGGTTTTCCAGGGGTAGTCCCTGGGGTTGCGCATCTCCCCTTCCTTGACCATCTGGTCGGCATGGGAAGCCTCCCCGTCCACCAGCGCGGAATAGGATTTGTACAGGGAATTGGCGTCGGGCGGGGCCAGACGGGTCAGGCCGTCGGGCAGGTCCTTGCCCACGGAGCGCCAGATGAGCGGGGCCGTGCGCAGCTGCGAGGCCGCGTTGATCTCCATCAGGCAGCGCATGATGGTGCCCCCCGGGTCCCCGGAGGTGAGCGCCTTGGACACGCCCCCCACGGGATCGTCCTTGACCTGCTCGCCCAGCTCCGCCAGGGCGTCGTTGATGCCGTCCAGGCCCATCATGGACACGTCGCCCCAGCAGGAGGAGTCCAGGTCGTGCAGCTTGCGCGAGGGGCAGTCCTTTTCCTCGTGGGTGCGCAGCCCGCAGTAGAAGCAGGGCCGCTCCTTGCCCGCCAAAAGGCCCACGGGGATGGTGATGTTCAGGCTGCCCTGCTCGGCCTCGCCGTTCTCCAGGTCCGCCAGATGCACGTAGCACCAGTCCGAGACCTTGCTGCGCTCGAAGCTGTAGCTCACGTCCTTGATGCGGAAGCGCTTGCCCAGCAGGAAGGCCGAGCGGTAGCTCATGTGCGGGAAATCCGGGGCCATCTGGTCCCACTCGATGGGCACCTTGTTGGGCAGTTCCTCGTTGAACTGGTACCCGGCCTTTTCCACGGCCAGCATAACGCTGGGCCAGTAGTGGTGTTCCTCGCTCTCCTCGGCCTTGAGCCTGCGCACCAGGGACAGGACCTCCCGGCACCAGGTGTCCAGGCCCTTGTAGGAGTCCAGGGCGAAGAGCAAAAAGCCCTCGTGCACCATGAACTTGAACTTCAGGCGCTTGAGGATGGTCTCCAGTTCACCGAACAAATTGCGCCAGCCGTCCTGGAAGGCCTTGTCCAGGGGGTTGCCCAGGGGCTTCAGGACGAAGAACCAGCCCAGGGAGGACGGCATGCTGATGCGCGGGTCGCCGTAGAGCTGCAGCCAGGACGCCGGGGCCAGGCCCGTGGCCCGCACCTCCACGGGCTCCAGGGTCAGGCCGGGCAGCCCCTCGGCGTCGGGCCGCACCTTGGGATGCACCCAGACCGAGAACTTCTCCGGCCGCATGGCCTGCTGGCTGTAGAGTTCCGAGGGAATGGACAGGGCCTTTTCCAGCTGGAAGCCGATCATCAGGTTGGTCGGCAGGATCTGGATGAAGACTGGGAGATCGTTCAGGTTGGCCCAGACCTGGAGCCTGGCCGCGCCGTGGAACACGTCCTTGGAATAGAAGAACCACAGGGCCTGGAAGGATTCCTCGGCGATGAGCATGCCCCCGTAGTCGCGCAGGGTCGAGGACACGGCCTCGCTGAGCTCGCCGTTCCAGACGATCCACACGGCGTAGCCCGTGGACGACATCCTGTACTCGTGCAGGGTCGGAAGGTCCTTGAGCAAAGAGGAAAATTTGAGCATGCTTGCCTATCTGCTTGTTGGAAACCTTATCTCAACAGGCCATTCGCAAGGAGGTTGCCATGGACATTTCAAAAACCATCGCCGAACTCAAGACCCACCCCGATTTCGCCAAGAACGTGGGCATGATCCTGGTGCACAACGGGGTGGTGCGCGCCACGTCCCGGGGCGACGGGGCCGAGGTCACGGGCGTGGACGTGCGCCCGGACCACGACAGGATCGCGGCCCTGTGCCGGGAATGCGAACAACGCCCCGGCATCTGGAAGGCCATGGCCCAGGCCGCCTCCGGCCCCTTGAAGCCCGGGGACGACCTGCTGTTCATCATCGTGGCCGGGGACTTCCGCGAGAACGTCAAGCCCGCCCTGGCGGAGCTCCTGGACCGCATCAAGTCCGAGGCCGTGACCAAGACCGAAATCCTGGCCGTCTGACGCCAACCAACTGTGCCATCCGGGGGCCCGGCTGTCATCCCCGGCCCCCCCTCGCGCGTCGGAAACCCGGCACGGGTCACAATGTATTGCAATTCCCGTGCAATATCCATACAAAGCGGCATGCGCATCATCCAAGTCGCCAATGTCCGCTGGTTCAACGCCACCGCCTGGTACGCCCTGTACCTGGCGCGGCTGCTGAACGAGGCCGGGCACGAGTCCCTGGTCCTGGCCCTGCCGGGAACCGAGACCCACGAGAAGGCCCTGGCCTGGGGACTCGACGTGCGCACCCTGCCCCTGAACACCGCGAGCCCCCTGGCCCTGGCCGGGCTGTACCGCGATCTGGCCCGCCTGGTGCGCGAGTTCCGGCCCCAGGCCGTGAACTGCCACCGGGGCGAATCCTTCTGGCTCTGGGGTCTCCTCAGGCGGCGCACGAACGCCTTCCGCTTGGTGCGCACCAGGGGCGACCAGCGCCCGCCCAAGGGCGACCCCGTGAACCGCTGGCTGCACCGCCGCGTGGCCGACGCCGTGGTGGTCACCAACTCCGTGATGCGCGAGCATTTCCGCGCGGCCTTCGGCCTGCCCGGGGACCGGCTGGCCTGCATCCTGGGCGGGGTGGACCGCGAGCGCTTCGCCTTTTCCGCCCCCGGGCGCGAACGGGTGCGCGCGGAGCTGGGCTTCGGCCCGAACGACGTGGTCGTCGGGCTCCTGGGCCGCTTCGACGAGGTCAAGGGCCAGCGGGAACTCATGCACGCCGTGGCGCGCCTGCGCGCCGAGCACGGCAGGAAGGACGTGCGCCTGCTCCTGGCGGGCCTGCCCGACCCCACGCCCCTGGAAACGGTGCGCGGCTGGGCCCGGGAAGCGGGCGTTGATGAGGCCACGGCCGTCGTGGGCAAACGCGGCGACGTGGCCGACCTCATCTCGGCCATGGACCTGGGGGTGATCGCCTCCAAATGGTCCGAGACCATCGCCCGCGCGGCCCTGGAGATCATGTCCTGCGGCGTGCCCCTGGTGGGCACCACCGTGGGCGTGATGCCCGACCTCCTGTCGCCCGGGGCCCTGTTCCCCCCGGCGGACGAGGCGGCCATGGCCGAGACCCTGGCCCGGACCCTCGGGCCCGAGGCGCGGGAGGCCCTGGCCGGGGAGCAGGCCCGCACCATCGGCATCCTCTCGGGCCGGGATTTCCTGGAGCGGACCCTGGCCGTGTACAAGGGAGAAGCGATTTGACTTCCACGCCTTCAGGCGGCCGCATCGCCCTGATGCTGCCCAAGTTCTCCACCTACGGCGGGGCCGAGGGCTTCGCCTTCCGCCTGGCCGAGGCCCTGGCCGCCGACGGCCGCGAAGTCGACTTCCTCTGCTCGCGCCAGGAAGCCCGCGCCCCGGAGGGGGTCCGGCCCGTGATCCTGGGCCGCCCGCCCCTGACCCGCGCCGCCAAGATCGCCTGGTACGCCTTCGCCGCCGAACGGGCGCGCAGGCGCGGGGGCTACGCCCTGTCCATCAGCATGGGCAAGACCCTGCGCCAGGACGTGATGCGCATGAGCGGCGGGCCGCAATCCGTGTTCTGGCGGCTGTCCAGCCGGGCCTACGCCCCGGGCCTGCCGCGCGGCTTCAAGATGCTGCGCCGCCGCCTGTCCCCGTCGGGCAAGCTCATCCAGGCCCTGGAGCGCCGGGCCCTGGAGAGCCAGGAAATCTGCGTCACCGTGTCCCACAGGGTGCGCGACTGGCTCCTGGAGGCCCATCCCTGGCTGGCGGGCCGGGATCTGCGCGTGATCTACAACCGCCCGGACCTGACGCGCTTCACCCCGGCCGACGAGAACCGGCGCCACGAGCTGCGCTGCACCTGGGGCGTCAAGGACGACCAGCGCCTGGTGGTCCTGGCGGGCACCAACTTCGCCCTCAAAGGCCTGGAGCCCACCATCCGCGCCCTGGCGCTCCTGCCCCCGGACGTGCGCCTGTTCGTGGCCGGAGGCCGCAACCCGGGCCGCTACGCGGAGCTGGCCCGCACCCTGGGCCTGGGGGAGAGGGTGCGCTTCCTGGGGCGCGTGCAGAACATGCCCTCCCTGTACCGGGCCTCGGACCTGTTCTGCCTGCCCTCGTTCTACGACACCTGCTCCAACGCCGTGCTCGAGGCCCTGGCCTGCGGCACGCGCGTGATCTCCTCGCGGGACAACGGCTCCAGCCGCTTCCTGCCCGAGCCCTGCGTCATCGGGGACCCCGGGGACCACCAGGCCCTGGCCGCCATGATGGACAGGACCCTGGCCGAACCCCGGCCCCACGGCTTCGCCTGGCCCGACGACGTGCAGGCCGGCCTGGAGCCCTGGCTGGAGCTGGTGCGCGAGCGCCTGGGCTAGCAGGCTGTCCCGAAACAGCAATCTGCTGCGTCGCTACGCCGCTACGCTGCTGCAAAAAATTCAAACCCTCTCGTACAGGGAGTACGCTTCGGTCTTGAATTTTTCTTGCGCCTTGCATCTCGCTATTTTTGAACAGCCTGCGTACCGATGTTTCTTTCATCAATCCGCCAGACCGCTTTCAGGCTCTCGCGCACCGGATTATCGCCGGGCGTTGCCTTGAAGCCCCGGACCGTGCGATACTGTCCACACGGGGATACTTCTTGCATGAGCTTCGCCAGGCCCGCGCGCGTTGCACACGCCGCGCGATAGGAACGACTTAACACGCTGTCTTCATTGGAGAGTCTCGACAAATGCCCCGACGAGCCGCCGTCATCCTTCTGGCGCTGTGCCTCGCGGCCGCCTGCGCCGCCTGTTCGGGAACCAGGACCGCGCGAAAACCCGTGGCCGGGGCTCCGGCCGTGCTCGCCGGGGACCAGGGCTTCAAGGCCTTTGCCGGGGAATACGAAAACACCACCCTGATGGTGAAGCACCCGCCCGCGACCCTGGCGGTGCTGCCCTTCGGCGGCGACCCCACGCAGTGGACCCTGTCCCAGGACTCCGAGGACCCGCGCTCCATGGTCCGCCTGGCCACCTACAACCACATCGCGGCCCTGCCCTTCGGGGACCAGGAGCTGTTCGAGACCGACGCCCGCCTGGCGCCCCTGGAGCTGGACTCCTACGGGGCCGTGTCCGAACTGCTCAAGACCGACCCGGCCCGGCTGCATTCCATCCTCGGCGTGGACGCCGTGGTCATCGGCGAGGTCACGCACTACGACCGCACCTTCGCTGGCATCGTGTCCCAGGCCGCCGTGGGCTGCCGGGTGCGCATGCTGGCCCTGCCCTCGGGCGAGCTGCTCTGGCGCGCGGTGCACGTCAGCCGGGGCTTCGGCGGCGGGGTCTCCATCACCCCCGTGGGCCTGGCCCTGTCCGCCCTGTCGTCGCTGTGGAACCTGCGCGGCGAGCAATTACAACGCGAGACCGACACCCTGTTCCGCGAAATCGCCAGCACCATCCGCGTGCCCGACGCGCGCTCCGGCTCCCTGGCCGCGCCGACCATCGACCTGTTCATGGTCGAGGGCGCGGACGGCGTGCGCCGCGAGGGCGAAGCGCTGATCTTCCGCTTGGCGGGATCCCCCGGGGCCCGGGCCTCGGCCCACCTCTCGGGACGGGGCTTCGCGACGGACGTGGTCCTGCGCCCCGCGCCCCAGGTGGAGCGCCGCGCCCTGCGCGGCCGCCTGCTGGCCGCCCTGGACGAACATTTCCGCGCCTTCGGCACGGCCCCGACCCCCGAGGAACTGGCCGCCGCCCTGCGCGAGCTGGATTCCCTGGAGATTTACCAGGGTGCCTACTACCCCGAATCCGGCGCCCAGGCCCGGGGCGTGTCCGTGCACGGCGTGCTCCTGGGCGCGTCCGGAGGCCGCAGCGTGCGCGCCTACCCGCGCACCGTGTCCGTGGACGCGGCCCCCCCGGCGGCGCCCGAGGGCCTCGAGGCCCAGGCCGCCCACGGCCGCGTGCGCCTGACCTGGGACCCGGTGCGGGACGAGGATCTCGCGGCCTACGAGGTCTGGACCTCCCCGCGCGGGCTCACGGGCTTCAGCCTGGCCGCGCGCAGCGAAAGCCCCGAGGCCGTGCTGGACGGGCTGCCGGACTTCGCGCCCCTGTTCGTTCGCGTCACGGCCCTGGACGCGGCGGGCAACCGCAGCGGGTTCAGCGCCGGGATCAAGACCACGCCCCTGCCCGAGCCCGGGCTGGAGGAGGCCGCGGCCACATCCCCGTTCCTGGAGAGCGCGGTGGACGGCGTGCTGTACCTGCCGCGCGAGTTCTCGCCCTATCTGGTGCGCTCCACCCTCACCGTGCCCCCTGGCTCGGCCCTGCACGCGGCCCCGGGGGTGGTCCTGCGCTTCGCCCAGGGCGCGGGCCTGGTCGTGAAGGGGGAGTTGGCCCTGTGGGGCGAGGCCGAAAACCCCGTGCGCCTGGTGCCCGAAACCCCGGCCTCGCGGCCCGGGTCCTGGGCCGGATTGCGGCTGGACGGCGCGACCCGGGCCCTCGTCAACCACGCCCACATCCTGGGCGCGCGCGTGGGCCTGGCCGTGGCCCATTCGGCCCCGCGCCTGCACGGCGCGGTGATCCGGGCCAGCAGCCAGGCCGGGATGTCCCTGGAGTCCGGCGCCAAGCCCGACGCGGACTGCTGCCTGATCAAGGGCAACGGCGGCATGGGCGGGGTGGTCACCCAGGGCTTCGGCCTGGGCCTGGCCATGCGCCACAGCACTTTCGACGCCAACGCTCCCTTCGACGTGCAGAACTATTCCACCTCGGCCCTGGACCTGCGCAACAACTACTGGACTTCGCCGCACGGGCCGTCCGTACTGGGCCCCAGCCTGCTGGCCCCGGCCCTGGACGCGCCCTGGGCGGGCTGCCCCGCGCCTTGAGGAGACGCCAATGCCTTGCCGTTTTCCGATCCTGTTTTTCCCCGCCTTGCTGGCGTTTCTCATCGTGCTGCCGTTCCTGGCCCTGGCGCAGCCGGGCCCGGACACCAGCGCCATGGAGCGCATCGGCACCATGGGCTACCTGGACTGGCCCGGGGCCCGCGCCGTGGCCGTGGGCCAGGGAACGCCCCCGGCCGGAGCGCCCGACGCGGACCAGGCCCGCGCCCTGGCCCGGGAAACGGCCCTGTTCGTGGCCCGCAGCAACCTGATGCAGGTGCTCCGGCAGGTGCGCGTGGACAAGGACACGCTGCTGGGCGATCTGCTGCTCAAGGACCAGGCGGCCGAGGAGCGCTTCCAGCGCATGGTGCAGCGCGCGCCCGTGGCCGTGGAAAAGATCGTGCAGGGCACCATGGTGCGCGTGATCCTCAGCCTGCCCCTGACCGGGGAGGCGGCCCGGGAGATCGCGCGCCTGGGCGGGGCTCCGGCCCCGGCCCCGGAACCGAAGACGCCCCAGGAGGCCCCCGAAACCGGCCCCACGCCTCCGGCCGCGCCGAGGCCCCCGGCTCCCCAAGCTCCCCAGGCTCCCGAGCCCGCTCCCGGGGCCGCCCCGGTGTTCACCCCCCAGGTCCGGGCCCAGGCCGAGTCGGCCACGGGCCTGGTGCTGGACGCGCGGGGCAGCGGGTTCACGCCGACGCTGAAGCCGCGCCTGGTGCACGGCGGCCAGGTGCTCTACCCGGGCGACGGGGTGGACCACACGGTGGGCACGCGCCAGGGCTTCGTGCGCTACTACCGCGACCTGGCCGAGGCCCAGCAGAGCGCCTCGGCGGGCACCGCGCCCCTGGTGGTGCGCGCCAGCGCCCAGGGCGGGGACCTGGCGGTCTCCGACGCGGACGCGGAGTTCATCAGGGCCGTGCTGACGCGCGAGAACAACTTCCTGGACCAGTGCCGGGTGGTCGTCGTATTCTGACCCGGCCATGGTCAAGCCCCCTCGCACACAGCACACAGCAACGCACCGCGCCTACCGCGCCGGGGTGCATCCCGCCGGCGGCGAAACCGCCTTCCAGGTGGTCGTGGAGGAGACGGACCTGCTGGTTGTGGCCCGCAGCGACCTGTCCCGCGAGGCGGCCCGGTGCGTGGCCGAGCTGCGCGGACAGATCAAGGCGGCCATGGCCCTGACCCCGGCCTTCGGCGCGAGCCTCGTTCCCGTGGCCGTGCCCGAAACTTCGCCCCCGGTGGTGCGCGCCATGGCCGAGGCCGGGGCCGCGTGCGACGTGGGCCCCATGGCCGCCGTGGCCGGGACCATCGCGGAGTTCACGGCCCGCGCCCTCGTGGGCCGCAGCCCGGACATCCTGGTGGAGAACGGGGGCGACCTGTATCTCTGCTCCACCCGGCCCCGGGTGGCCGCCATCCTCTCGGACCCGTCCGGGAGCGCGCGCCTGGGCGTGGCCCTGGGAACGGAGGACTTCCCCTGCTCCCTGTGCGCCTCCTCGGCCAGCATCGGGCATTCCCTGTCACTGGGCCAGGGCGACCTGGTGGTGGCCCGGGCACGGAGCGGCGCCCTGGCCGACGCCGCGGCCACGGCCCTGTGCAACCTCTTACGCGACGCCCGGGACCTGACGCGGGTCACGGACGCGGCCGAGGAGATGGGCCTGGACGGAGTCTTCGCCCAATGCGCCGGGCGCATCGCGGTCTGGGGAAAGATGGAATTGGTAGCGGTGGAATAGCGGGCCGCCCCAAAGGGGCAATCTGCTTCGTCAACAAAAAAATCCAGACCGCTTATGTATACATAATACACTACGCGTCCTGGATTTTTTCGCTTCCTCGCATCTCACTCCTTTGGATCGGCCTACGGGAAAGGATTTCTTTCAATACGCCAAGGTCAACCCTTGAGAACCTCGTCCCTGGGCCCCATGGCCGTGACCCGGCCCTGGGCCAGGATCATGGCCTTGCCCACGCAGGCAGGGATCTCCTCGGGCCTGTGGGTGATGACCACCAGGGTCGCGCCCGAGGCGGCCAGGGCGTCCAGGTCCGCGAGGAACCCCTGGCGCGAGGCCGCGTCCAGCCCCGCCGAAGGCTCGTCCAGGATGAGCAGCTCGGGCCGCGTGACCAGGGCCCGGGCGATGACCAGCCGCCGTATCTGCCCGTAGGACAGGCTGCGCACGGGCCGCTCCTCGAATCCCGCCATGTTGGCCAGGGCCATGCATTCGCGGGCCCGCGCGGCCTGCTCCTCGCTGACCCGGTCGTAGAGCCCCACGCTGGAAAAGAAGCCCGAGGCCACGAGGTCCAGGGCGCTGATGTTGTAGCGGTACCCGGCCTGCAGCTCCGGGGAGACCAGGCCGATGCGCTTGCGTAGCTCCCAGACGTTGACCCCCTCGCTCCGGCCGAACCAGGACACCCGGCCCGTGCTGGGCCGCAGCGCGGCCATGGCCAGGGCCGCCAGGGTGCTCTTGCCCGCCCCGTTGTCCCCCAGCACCGCCCAATGCTCGCCCCGGCGCACGGTCCAGTCCACGTCGTCGAGGGCCGCGCGACCGCCGCGCAGCACCGTGACTCCCCGCATGTCGATGATGACCGCCCCCGGCTCCACGGCCGGGACGGACGGACCAACCACGGGCGCGGCCCCGGAATCGGGCTCGCCCAGGATGGCGCGGGCCGGGCCGCTGCGCGCCACGGCCCCGTTCTCCAGCACGGCCGCGTGGGTCAGGAAGGCGGGGAACTCCTCCATGTAATGCGTGGACAGCACGATCTGCGTGCCGCGCGCGGCCTCGCGGGCCAGGGCCTCCAGGATGCGCGCGCGCATGCGGCGGTCCAGGCCCTCCAGGGCCTCGTCCAGCATGAGCACCCGGGGCTCGCGCACCAGGGCCCGGGCGATGTGCGCCAGCCGGGCCTGGCCCCGGGACATCTCCAGGACGTTGCGGTCCGCCAGGTCCTCGGCCCCCAGGCGCCGGAACTGGGCGCGGGCCCGGGCGCGGACCTCGGGGCCGGGTTCGCCCCACAGAGCCAGGGTGTCCAGGATGCCTGTGCAGACCAGCTCCTCGCCGCTGTAGCCCCGGTCCGAACGCACCCAGGCGTCCTGGTCGTCGCTGGAGATCAGCGCCACGCGCTCCCGGGCGTCCAGGGCGCTGGTGGTGGGGCCGTGGCCGAAATCCCATACGCGCTTGGCCCCATGGCCGAAGGGATGGCCCTGGGCGGGGTGCAGTTCCCCGCGCGCCAAGCGCATGAGGGTGGTCTTGCCGGCCCCGTTGGAGCCCAGCAGCGCCCAGTGCTGGCCGGGCAGCAGATCCCAGGTCGCGTCGCGCAGGGCGTAGCCCCGGCCCAGGCGCACGCAGCAGTGTTCGATATGGATGAGCGGAGCAGACATGGCCGGGGTTGTAGCCCGCCTCGAACGGGAAGCCAAGACCCGGATTTCCTCCCGCATCCGGCTAGGCAGGCGCTCCGGCCTCTGGTAGGCTCCGGCCCATGCTTGCCCACATCCCCGCCGCCCTGCTCCGCGCCCTGCTGCCCGCCGCCGCCCTCGCCGCCACGCTGGCGGGCTGCATGCCGTCCACGGACGCCCCCTTCAGCTTCGACACCGCGAGCATCGAGGAGCGCCTGCTGGCCGAAAGCTCCGACGCGGACATCCTGGACAAGGGCGTGGAGCTGTTCCGCGCCGGGCAGTACGACGCGGCGGCGCGCCGCCTGGGCGTCCTGGCCGCGCGCAATCCCCACGATTTCGAGGCCGTGGCCCGCCTGGGCCTGGCCCTGTGGTTCAACGGACGCCCCGGGGAGACCACGGCCCTGTGGCAAGGATTCTCCTCGCCGGGGCACCCGGAGCGGGAAGCCGTGCTGCGCGCGCGCGCCGAGGGGCTCGGGCTGCTGGCGGACAGGCTGCGCGCCCGGCGCATGCTGGAGGATTTCCAGCGCGGCGTCCTGGCCCGGGCCGTGCCCGGCACCGTGGCCGTGCTCGCCGCGCCTCCCGGGGACGGGGAGCGCGACCCGGGAGCGCCGCGCCTGGACCTGGGCCTCGAACACGTCCTGCTCCGGGCCCTGGACCAGAACGGCCCCCTGCGCCCGGCCCCGGGAGGCCTGGTGGACGCCCTCAGGGCCGAGGCGGGCAAGGACCGGCGCCCCGGCGGCCCCTTGCGCCTGGCGCGCATCCTGGGCGCGGAATACTCCCTGGCCCTGTCCTGCCGGACGCCCCGGGAGGCCCCTGAGATCCTGCGCACCCGGCTCACGGTCCAGGCCACCGAGGCCATGGCCCTGCGCGCCCTGCGCCTGCACAAGGAGCTTGAGGACGCTCGAGGGGCGCGCATGCTGGCCGAGTCCGACGTCGAGACCCTGGCCGTGCGGCGCGGGCGCTGCGCCGAGGCCCTGGCCTACTACCGCAACAGGGAGCGCCAGGGCGAACTGGTGGCCCTGCGGGACAGGGAGGCGGCCGTCGTCTCCCGCCTGAACCGCGAGGGGGACGCGCCCGGGGCCCTGGCCGCCATCAAGCGCTACCACCTGGCCGAAGAGGCCCTGGCCGAAGTCCAGGCCCGCATCAGGGAATACGAACGCCGGGCCGTGCCCTCCCTGGACGAGGCCGGCCGCTCCACGGCCCGGGCCTTCGACGACCTGGCCCGGCACCTGGACGGCCGCCTGGAACAGGCCTCCGCTCGCCTGGACGCGGCCAGAAGGCGCGAGGCACACATCGGCGACCTGGCCGCCGTGGACTGGCGCGCGCAGCGCAGCGAGGAATTCGACCTGCCCCTGGCCTACCTGTCCCGCTGGCCCGGGCTGGCCGTCGCGGCCCTGGCCCGTCTCGCCGGGGTTCCGGCCCCGGAGGCCCCGGGCCAGGAGGCCCCGGGCCCGGAGGCCCTGGCCGTGCTGCATCTGGGCCTGCGCGCCCGGGAGGACGGGGAATACGACCTGGCCCGGAGCCTGTTCCGATCGGCCGGGATCGCCGACGCGCCCACGCATCCCGGCCTGGGCTTCGACCTGCTGCGCCTGGCGGACCTGCCCCCGGACGAACTGGCCGCGCGCCTGGAGCGCACGATCCTGCGCGACCCCGGCGACGCGGGCTGGGAGGACTAGGCGTGCGCCCCTGCCCCCTCGTCCAGGTGGCCGGAGTCCACGACGCGGACGAGGCCCTGGCCCTGGCCCGGCTGGGCGTGGACTCCGTGGGCCTGCCCCTGCGCCTGGCCGTGCACGCCCCGGACTGCACCGAGGCCGAGGCCGCGCGCATCGTGGCCGCCCTGCCCCCGGGGGTGCTCGGCGTGTGCATCACCTACGCCCGGGACCCGGCGGAGGTGGACGAACTTTGCACCGCCCTGGGCGCGGGCGGGGTGCAGATCCACGCGGACCCGCCCCTGCCCGCCCTGGCCGAGCTGCGCCGTCGCAGGCCGGACCTGTACCTCATAAAAAGCGTCATCGTGCCCCCCGACCCGGGTCCCCGCGCCCGGCGCGAGCTGGAGGCCCGTGCACTGGCCCTGGCCCCACACTGCGACGCCCTGCTCACGGACACCGCCGACCCCGCCAGCGCGGCCACGGGCGCCACGGGCCTGACCCACGACTGGGAGGTCAGCCGCCGCCTGGCGGAAATCTCTCCCCGGCCCCTGATCCTGGCCGGGGGCCTGAACCCGGGCAATATCCGCGAGGCCATCCTCACCGTGCGCCCGGCCGGGGTGGACGCGCACACCGGCCTGGAGGGCCCGGACGGGCGCAAGGACCCGCGCCTCGTGGCCGCCTTCGTCGCCCGGGCCCGCGAGGCCTTCGCCTCTTTGGGCCGCCCGTTGCCCCCGGCGCGGGATTGAGGCATGGTCGCTACTGATCCAGCCCCGCAAACCAGGGAGCCGCCGTGAACAGGGACCAGACCGGCGAACGCCTCTACAGCATCGAAAACGTGGCCTTCGGCGCCCGCAGCACCGAGCTGGCCTGGACCTTCCTGCGGCCCTACGACGAGGTCTGGGACGCGGTGAACAGCGCGGCCATCCTCCTGGGCCTGACCGTGGTCAGCGCCGACAGACGGGTTGGGCTCTCCGTAGCCAAACCCCCGTTCTCCCTGCTCAACGTGGGCCGCCGCGTGGCCTTCACCTTCGCGCGCAGCGGCGGGGACCGGACCCTGGTGCGCGCCACCCTGCTGCACGGGATCATGAGCCTGCAAAGCCGCCGCGCGCGCCAGCAGTCCCTGGACGTCGTGTTCCGCGCAGCCCTGGCCGAGCTGAACCGATCCGCCCCCAGCGCGGAGCCCGCCCCCCCGGCCCCGCCGAAGCCCCGCGAGGAAGCGCGGCGCGAGGCCCAGCCCTCCCCTCGGCCTATGCCCGACGCGCAAGGCGGCGCGCCAGGCGATTCCGGCCCGCACGCTCCCGCCGGGGACGAGCCCGCCCCGGACCTGCGCGCCATGGACTTCAGCCGGGCGGACTGGGACAGCCTGCCCCTGACCCCGCCCCGGGGGGCGGACTCGTCACAATTCCGTCACCTCCCCCCCGGGCGCGAGCCCCTGCGCCTGGGGCGCACCATCGGTTGGTTCCTCCTGGGCACGGGCATCGCACTGGCGGCCTATGCCCTGGGCGGCGGCCTCTCGTTCCTGTGGCGCTAAGCAATTTCCATATCCATCTCGACTCTAGAACGACATCTGGAACAAACAATCCCCTGTTATTCGACTGATTTTCAATCCACAGGCTGAATTATTGGCAGACCTGTTGCACGGGATTTTGAAAAACAATATAATGCGCGAGGGGGAATGCGCGAAACCGGGATGATCCGCTTTCGCCGCATCGCATTTCGAGGGGGATACATGGAGACTGCTCACGCGCCTGGTGACGTCAAGCTCTACGATCTGGTGGACGTCACCGACCCAGCCGCACTGCTCAATGAAGTTCACATTACTCTGGAGATGATGCTCCCGGGCTTCGACTCGGGGTTCATGGACGCGGCCTTCGCCGACACCATTCGCCTCTTCAAGGGCGAATTCCCGGGGTTCCGCTCCAGCACCACCAGGTACCACAACCTGCAGCACACGCTGGAGGTCTTCCTGTGCGCCGCCCGGCTGCTGCACGGGGCCTTCGCCAGCGGCATCCGCATCTCGCCGCGCCTGGCCGAGATGACCCTGGTCAGCGCCCTGTTCCACGACACGGGCCTGATCCAGGAGGAGGACGACCTCGAGGGCACGGGCGCCAAATACACCGTAGGCCACGAAAACCGCAGCGTGGCCTTCCTCAAGGACTACTTCCACAAGGCCGACCGCCCGGGGTTCGACATCCACGACGCCTCGCGCATGATCGAGGCCACCTGCCTGGGACTGGACGCCGAGGAAATTCCCTACGGCGGGGACCAGACCCGCTTCTGCGCCCAGGTCCTGGCCACCGCCGACCTGCTGGCCCAGATGGCGGACCGCGAATATCTGGAAAAGCTGCTGCTGTTGTACCTGGAGTTCGCCGAGGCGGGCCTGCCCTACGAATCGCCCCACGACCTTCTGGAAAAGACCCACGGGTTCTACGACATGATGGCCAGCCGCATGGACGGGCCCCTGGGCGGGATCAGGAAATTCGCCGCCGCGCACTTTTCCGCGCGCTGGGACATCCCCGAGGACTTGTATGACAAGTCCATCGAAGCTAACATGAGTTATCTGTACCAGGTCATCGACACGGGTCGTGACCGCTATTTCGACAAGCTCAAACGCGGCGGCATCGTACAGCGCATCGTCCCGCTTCTCTGAGGCCCCCATGCCCGGCCAGGAAGGCAAAGCCCAGCGCGAACCCATCCATGGCGTGTTCTCCACCATGGAGATCCGCAAGGTGGGCACCGGCACCACCCAGCGCAAGACCAAAGTCAAGCAGTACTGGCTGGTGCGCGAGGTGCATGAGAACGGCGAGGACCTGGCCGAGGTCCAGCCCATCAACGAGCACCTCATCCCCATCGGGAAGAAGCGCACCATCTCCGTGGGCACGCTCCTGGAGCGCTTCTCCCCGGAGCCGGAATTCTACATCTCCAACCAGATTCCCGCGCCCTCGGAGGGCGAGGGCAGCGCCATCCTGGACCTGGACGACGGCGAGCTTCCCGCCCCGCCGCACCCGGGAACGCCGCGCGCGGAGATCGAGGGGTTCGAGCTCTCGGGTGCGCCCGAGGAGATGGAGAAGAGCGCCCGCGCCAGCTTCGGCCTGGGCCTCACGTATCTGAAGCGCGGCAACCAGGACAAGGCCGAGGGCATCTTCCTGCGCCTGGCCGAGGTGGACGCGCCGTTTTCGCCCGCGCACAAGCACATGTTCAACGAGTTCGGCATCTCCCTGCGCAAGGAGAAACTGTTGGGCACGGCGCTGAAGCACTACCTGCGCGCCCTGGATCTGGCCCCGGACGAGGACGAGAACCTGCTGCACAACATCGCCCGCGCCTATTTCGAACAGCGCGACTTCGGCAACGCTGTACTATTCCTGGAGAAGTCCCTGCAGGCCAACCCGAACCTCAAGGAATCCCAATTGTTTCTGGATTACATACAGCGCAGGCGCAAGAAGTCCTCCGCCCCCATCCAGATGTCCTTCTGAGCCCTCCCCGACGAGCAACTGCGCGTTCTTCGTGCATTTTCATTGAATTGGCTTTGCAGACTTGCTATGGAATCCTCACAATACCAATGGGGGGGCAAGCGCATGAACAGGAAGCTCACCGAACTGGCCGAGACCTACGAATACCTGGACGTCAATCTGCTCTTCGTCCGCAACAGAAACGAAAAGCGGGTCATCGAGGCCATGCGCCAGGTGTTGCCCGAGGACTATCCGGACTACGTGCCCAACGCCATCGATGTACAGGACATCTACGCCCTGTCGCTCAACGGGCTCATGCCCCGCTACATCCAGCAGGGCTCCATCGTGCTGCGCGAGCCCGTGCAGATGGACGAGGTCAAGGCCTCGGTGCGCCGGGCCGTGGAGACCGTGCGCCACAGGCCCAACTATTCGTCCGGGCACTGACCCGGGGCGAAGCCGGGGAGGACCCATGATCAAGGACTATTCGGAAATCCTGGAACGCCTCGGCAAGGGGCTCGGCAGGGCCTACGCCGATTCTCCCATGGTCATTGGCGTACCCGGCGTGTCCGTGGCCGTGAAGGTCGATCCCCACTACTATCTCGCGGTGATGCCCGGCTTCCTCGCGCGCCTGGCCGAATGGGCGGGCATGTTCCCGGACACGGCCCGCGAGGCCCTGGTCAAGACCGGGAACCTCATCCTGGACACGCAGGGGGAGCACCACCTGCCCCTGACCGTGATCTGGGGTGAGCCGTCCGTGTCCCGGCGCATCCGCGCCGCGTTCCTGCCCTCGGAGTTCGTGGACAGGGCGCTGAAGCTCTACGCCGGGGCGCCCGCGCCCCTGCCCGTGGCCGACCTGCGCATCCACGAGGACGACCGCGAGGCCGTGGATTGTTTCCTGCACGACATCACGCATATTGACAAAACTGCCTTCACTCGGCCAGTGTAGCCCGAGCCTTGCGGGCCACCCCGCACGGGTGAAGGAACCAGCATGATATCACGCCCTCGCATCCACATCCTCGTCCTGGCACTGGTCGCCGTCCTGACCCTTCCGTCCCTGGTCGCGGCAGCCGAGTCGCAGGGCTTGCCCGTGCCCCAGGGCGCGGCCATCCCCGACACCCCCGGCGAGGTCAAGGCCGGGTCCACACCCGTGGCCGTGAGCCACGGCGACGTGGACCAGCTGGGCACGCGCTTGGCCTTCCGTCTGAAAGAAATTTTCAACGGTTCCGGGCTGTTCACCTTGACCTCCAAGGACGAGCCCAAAATCAAGGTCATCGTCGCCACGAGGCCCGAGTTTTCCGGCCGCCCGCAGGTTGGATCGGTGTACGGCGCGGTGTGGATCTTCTCCTCCGGGGAGAACGTCCTCACCCATTACCTGGCCAGCGAGGCCGGGACCGTCGACACCACTACCGTGGACGCAACCGCAGAGGCCCTGGCGGCCACTACCGCCGCCGTGGCCGAAAAGTACGCCTACCTCTTCGAGTAGGCGGTCCCCCCGCTCTACCGGCCTCCCGGAACGCGGGGGGACGGAAAACTGTACACCAGCCGCCGGTACGCCAACCGCGCCCCAGGGAACCGCATGCGGTGCGCGCCCGCGCGGCGAAAATTCGCGGGCAAGGACCGCCAAAGGAGAAGACATGAACCAGTTTCCGCGAGTCCATCGGCTCCCCCCGTATGTGTTCGCCACGGTCAACGAGCTGAAGATGAAGATGCGCCGCCAGAACATCGACATCGTCGATTTCGGCATGGGCAACCCGGACATCGGCACCCCTCAGCACATCGTGGACAAGCTGGTGGAGGCGGCCCAGAAGCCCATAAACCACCGCTACTCCGCCTCCCGGGGCATCCCCAACCTGCGCAAGGCCATCTCCGGCTGGTACGAGCGTCGCTACGGGGTGCACATCGACCCGGACCAGGAGGCCGTGGTCACCATGGGCGCCAAGGAGGGCCTCTCGCACCTGGCCATGGTCATGCTCTCCCCGGGCGACGTGGTCTTCGCCCAGGACCCCACCTACCCCATCCACCCCTACGCCAGCATCATCGCCGGCGCGGACGTGCGGCGCATCCCCATGAGCCCGGACCGCAATTTCATCGAGGACCTGGAGCTGGCCATGCGCCAGACCTGGCCCCAGCCCAAGCTCCTGGTGCTCTGTTTCCCGCACAACCCCACCGGGCAGGTGGTGGACCTGGAATTCTTCCAGCGCATCGTGGACTTCGCCAAGGAAAACAGGATCTACGTCATCCACGACCTAGCCTATGCCGACCTGACCTTCGACGGCTACGAGGCCCCCAGCTTCCTGCAGGCCGAGGGCGCCAAGGACGTGGGCGTCGAGTTCTACTCCATGTCCAAGAGCTACTCCATGGCCGGCTGGCGCGTGGGCTTCTGCTGCGGCAACCGGGACATGGTCCAGGCGCTGACGCGCATCAAGTCCTACCTGGACTACGGCATCTTCCAGCCCATCCAGATCGCGGCCATCATCGCGCTCAACGAGGACCAGTCCTGCGTGCAGGAGATCGTGAACGTGTACAGGGAACGCCGCGACGCCCTGTGCGAGGGGCTGAACCGCGTGGGCTGGGAAGTCACCCCGCCCAAGGCCACCATGTTCGTCTGGGCCAAGATCCCCGAGCAGTTCCGCGACATGGGCTCCGTGGAGTTCTCCAAGATGCTGCTCAAGGAAGGCCACGTGGCCGTGTCCCCGGGCCTGGGCTTCGGGCACTACGGCGACGACCACGTGCGCTTCGCCCTCATCGAGAACGAGCACCGCACGAAGCAGGCCATCCGGGGCATCAAACAGGTATTGGAGGCGGGAGCATGCTAGAACCCCTGAAAATCGGCCTCGCCGGCTTCGGCACGGTTGGCGGCGGCCTGGCCGAGGTCCTGGATTCCGACCGGGACATGATCCTCAAGCGCACGGGCCGCGACATCCGCCTGATGAAGGTCGCCGAGCGCAACGAGTCGCGCCGCGCGGCCATCGAGGCCAAGGGCGCGGTCATGACCACGGACTGGCACGACCTGATCAACGACCCCGATGTGGACGTGGTGGTGGAGCTCATCGGCGGCACCACCGTGGCCAAGGACATCCTGGCCAGCGCCATGAAGGCGGGCAAGCACGTGGTCACGGCCAACAAGGCGCTGTTGGCCGAACACGGCGACGAACTTTTCCCCCTGGCCGGGGAGCACAAGGTGCACCTGGGCTTCGAGGCCTCGGTGGCCGGGGGCATTCCCGTGCTCGCCACCCTGCGCGGCGGCCTGGCCGGCAACCGCATCCGGGGGCTCATCGGCATCTTGAACGGCACCGCCAACTTCATCCTGACCCAGATGAGCGTGCACGGCCTGGATTTCGCCACCGCACTGAAGATGGCCCAGGACAAGGGCTTCGCCGAGGCCGACCCGACCCTGGACATCGAGGGCGTGGACGCGGCCCACAAGCTGACGCTGCTCATCCAGCTGGCGCTGGGGCGCAAATACCCCTTCACGGCCCTGCCCGTGACCGGCATCTCCGTGGTCACGCCCATGGACATCGCCTTCGCCCGCGAGTTCGGCTACGCCGTTAAGCTCATCGCCCAGGCCCGCGAGGTGGACGGCCGCATCGAGGCCGGGGTCTACCCCGCCCTGGTGCCCGCCGACAACCTGCTCTCCTCGGTGCAGGGCTCCTTCAACGCCATCCGCTTCGAGGGCGACGCCGGGCCCGTGATGCTCCACGGCCATGGCGCCGGCGACCTGCCCACGGGCAGCGCCGTGCTCGCGGACATCATGTCCATCGCGCGCGGCGAGGCCCCGAACATCCTGGGCTTCACCATGACCGACCTGCCCGAGGCCGAGATCCTGGACCTGGACGCCGCCGTGTCCAAACACTACGTGCGCTTCATCGTCCCGGACCAGCCCGGCGTGCTGCGCGACATCGCGGGCATCATGTCCGACAACGAGATCAGCCTGCACCAGGTCATCCAGAAGGGCCGGGGCGAGGGCGACGAGGGTGTGCCCCTGGTGTTCCTGACCCACGAGGCCACGGCCGACGCCGTTCACGCCGCCATGAAAAGCGCCCAGGACATGGGGCTCACTCGCGGAAAGACCATGCATTACAGGATTCTGTAGGCATGCCTCCGGCGGGCAAAAGGGATAATCCCCTAGCGCTGCTGTCCCCATCCCTAAGGCCGTGTGTTCACTTCGTTCCACACAGCCAAGGGCTGGAGGCTTGCAATCCTTATATTAAAGAGGCCGCTCCCGTGTCCGGGGGCGGCCTCTTCGTATGGGGGGATCAGGAAGGAATCAAAGGAACTAGCGTCTCCCGGGGCGCATCAGAGCCAGGCCCGCGCCGAAGATGGCCAGGGCCAGGATCAGGAAATGGATGAACATGTCCTTCTGGATGGCGCCCCAGATGATGTACACCGAGCCGCACCCGGCCAGGGCCGGGCACACGTAGCGGGCGAACGGCCCCAGGTCCGTGAAGGTCTTCATCACCCAGGCGTACAGGGAGATGTAGATCACGTAGAGGAAGGCGATGGGCAGCTCGGAGACGTCCATGAAGCCGCCCCACCAGCCAGCGAAGTTCCCGTACCAGACCAGCAGCCAGAAGCAGGACAGGACGTAGCCCATGAGCGCCGAGTGGATGGTGCTGTTGGTCTGCGGGTTGACCTTGGCGAAGAACTCCGGGCAGGGCCCCATGTTGCGCGAGGCGATGGAATACATGCCCCGCGCCGCGCCCATGATCAGGCCGTTCAGCGTGCCCAGGCAGGAGATGACCACGAACACCGTGAGCAGCGTCCCGCCCAGGTTGCCGAAGATCAGCCCGATGACGCGCACCGGCGCGGCGTCGCCCTGGGCCAGCACCTGGTCGTTGGTCAGCACGCCGGAAATGCCCAGGTAGTAGGCCATGTAGATGGCCGCCACCGCGATGGTCCCCACCACCAGGGCCCGGGGCAGAGTCCGCTTGGCGTCCCTCAGCTCCGCGTTGATCACCGTGGCGATGATCCAGCCCTCGTAGGCGAAGGCGGTGGCCAGGGTGGCCACGGCCAAGCCGCCGCCCTGGCCCACGGTCTGGGCCGCGTGGGTGAAGTTGGCCATGGTCTGGCCGTTGCCCAGGCCCACGAAGCCGCCCACCACGGCCACCAGCCCCAGGGGGATCAGCTTGATCACCGTGGCCGAGACCTGCCACTTGCCCGCCAAAACGGGCGAAAAATAGTTCAGCAGGAAGAACCCGGTCAGGTACGCGGCCGCGATGGGCCAGACGCCGCCGGATAGGCCCAAGAGCCCCACGGTGTAGTTGCCCGAGACCCAGGCCAGCACCGCCACCAGCGTGGGGTAGTAGATGAAGGTCATGAACCAGGCCACCAGGTATCCGGCGCGCTCGCCGTAGGCCTGCTCGAAATAGTCCACCACGCCGTTGACCCGCTCGATGCGCGTGGCGATCTTGGAGAACACGTAGGCCGTGACCACCATAATCGAACCGCCGATGAGCCACGCGCCCAGGGCCGTGGCCAGGTCGCCGCCCGAGGCCTTGAGCACGTCGTCGGCCTTGAAGAACACGCCCGACCCGATGACGATGCCCACCACCATGGCCGTGGCGGTCCAGAACCCGTATTTCTTTTGCAGATGCTTGGCGCTCATTGTCTCCCCTTTGTGCTCGCGGCCTCCAGCCTCCCGGCGCCCCACTCGCGCCGCCCCCAGCCGCATGATTTCCCCGCCCCGTCACCGGGGCCTCCGCATGCGGCCAGTCCGCACAAATGTGCTCATTTGCGCCTACCGACAAAAATGTCCAGCTTTTTTCTTTAATACAAAATATATTATGCATTTTTTGCGCAATCGACAGAGAGCCAGGGAGGCCGCACCGGGGCCCGGGCGCGCCCAGGGCCCGCGCATTGAAATACGCGGCGTTTTCCTCTACCAAAAGACAGGGCGCACCCGCGCCCGCAAACGACCACAGCAAAGCGCCACAGCGCGAGGCCAGGCCATGATCAACAACATCTTCGCCCTGCTCAGGGAGAAGCTCTGGACCTCCACGACCCAGCATCCCGTGGGCCTAATCCTGGTCCTGGCCGCCATGGCGCTCCTGCTCCTGGCCGCGCTGGCGGGCCTGTTTTTCAATTGACTCCCACCCCAACACGGATTGACGCATGAAACTTCTCTTTCTCATCGCCGACGGCATGGGCGACTGGCCCGTCAAGGAACTGAACGGCCGGACCCCCCTGGAGGCCGCCGAGACCCCGGCCATGGACGCCCTGGCCGCGCGCTGCAACGCGGGGCTGATCCGCACCGTGCCCCAGGGCATGCCCCCGGGCTCCGACGTGGCCAACATGAGCCTGGTGGGCTTCGACCCCGCCGCGCACCACACCGGGCGCGGGCCCATCGAGGCCGCCGCCCAGGGCCTGACCCTGGACCCCGGCGATCTGGTCTGGCGCATGAACCTGGTGAACCTCACCGCCCCGGACGAGGGCGGCACCATGCTGGACTATTCCTCGGGCCACATCGCCACCGAGCGCTCCACCCGGCTCATCAACGACCTCCAGGAGCACCTGGGCGACGACGTGTTCACCTTCGTGCCCGGCATCCAGTACCGCCACCTGCTGGTGCAGGCGGGCGGCGCCACGGCCATGGAGGCGGGCCTGGACATCAACCCGCCCCACGACATCACGGACAAGCCCATCGCCCGGGACATCGCGGAATACGCCAAGTCCCCGCGCCTGAAGGCCCTGTTCGATGCGGCGGCGGTGCGCCTGGCGCGGCCCGAGAACGAGACCAAGGCCCGGGCCGTCTGGCCCTGGGGCCAGGGCAGGCCGCTGATGCTGCCGGACTTCAAGGACGCCTTCGGCCTGCGTGGGGCCGTGGTCTCCGCCGTGGACCTGGTGCGCGGCCTGGGCCGCGCCGCGGGCATGGAGGTCCTGGATGTCCCGGACGTCACCGGGCTGTTGGACACCAACTACCAGGGCAAGGTGGACGCGGCCCTGGACTTCCTGAACCAGGGCGGGAATTTCGTGTACCTGCACGTGGAGGCCCCGGACGAGTGCGGGCATTCGGGCATCGTGGCCGACAAGGTGGAGTCCATCCGCCGCTTCGACCAGCGCATCGTGGCCCCCATCGTCAAGGCCCTGGAGGGCCAGGACGCGGCCCTGTTCATCACCTGCGACCACTTCACGCCGCTCATCGAGCGCACCCACACCACGGACCCGGTGCCCTTCCTGCTGCACCATTCCAAGGCCTCGGACCACGGCCTGCCAGCCTTCTCCGAGGCCAACGCCGCGGGCACGGGCCTGGTCATAGACAAGGGCCACGAGGCCCTGTCCTATGTACTGGAGGCGTTGTCGTGAGCGACTTCCCCACCCCGGACTGCTGGCTCGAACACCGCGTGTCCTACGGCGAGACCGACGCCATGAAGGTGGTCTACTACGGCGAGTACCTGCATTATTTCGAACGCGCCCGGGGCCTCTTCATCCGCGAGCACGGCATGAGCTACGCCACGGTGGAGGAGCGCGGCATCTACCTGCCCATCCGCGAATCCCACGTGCGCCACCGGCGGCCCGTGGTCTACGACGCCCTGATCCTGATACGCACCGGCATCAGCGACTGGGGCCGGGCCTCGGTGAAGTTCGGCTACGAGATATGGAACGAAACGCGGGAAACCCTGCACGCCACGGGCTGGACCGAGCACGCCTGCGTCAACGCCGAAGGCCGCCCCGTGCGCGTGCCGGACTGGCTCAAGGAATTGTTCGTGTAGCTGGGGTGTTGGGCTGGGGGAGTCGTGGTGCAAAACCAACGGTGCCCTCCCGCCCCTCCCGCCGCGTTCCCTCGCGGGTAGGGCGTTGGTTTGTCGGGAGTGTTGGATTGGGTGACGCAGCCGCGCCCCATGCGGATACGGAGGGCTTCGCTTCGGGGGTTGCCACCCAGGTCGCTGCGCCCTCCGTACCCGCCTGGGGCGCTGGGAAGTCTCGGTGGTGCAGTCCTTCAATAATTCTTCCCCTCGTGTCGCGGCACAGGTGATGCCGCCCCGTCGCACGAGCCCGGCTCCGCTTCGCTGATTACCATCACAGCCGCTGCACCGGGCAGCGTGCCGGGGCTTGGGGAGTCCCGGAGGGCGGGACGCACAAAGTGCTGCCTTCCGGGGCTGGGAGTCTCGGCGCGATCGATGCGGAGATTTGTGGCCAAGAGCCGTGGCGTCGGGCAATGCCCAATGATCCTGCCCCTCATCCGCTCAATATCTAAGCTCATCAGCCAATATCAGCGGCGCACACCCATACCCACCCCGAAAATCGGGACCGTAAAGCGAATTCCCGGGCGTACCGTGTAGCCCGAGAAATTACGCAGGGACCGCCTGCTCACTAGTCGTCATGGCCCTGCGGCCATTCTCTTCCAGCAGCGCGCCTGTCGGGCGCACATGCCCACCCCTTCTATCGGGGCGATAGGGGCGACGCGGAGGCGTATCGCGTAGCCCCGCCAAAGCCCCTGCTCCGTCGACACGCATGGCTTTCACAGGAGGACACGCCTTGGCGTTACCATTTTGCTCATGGGTGCGGTACCGCCTCCTCTCTAAGAGGGGGGCAGGGGAGTCCAGAGGGGCCTGGGGGGCTCGCCCCCCGGCCCCTCTGGCAGCTGGTTCAAATGCGAAAGCGTTTGAACCAGCTGTTCCCCCTCACCAAATCCTTCTCCCCTCCACACCACGCCTCCCCCTCCTCATCACACAACAAAAAAGGCCCGCAAAGCGGGCCTTTTCCTAACTCCAAAAAATCAACCTACCGACACAACATCATATACGACTCCGCCTCCACAGGCTCGTCGCCACGATACAGCACCGGCGCGCCGTCTCCCACCTGCGAACCGAAGCTGGCCGTGTCCCCGCCCCCGGCGCGAACCAGGTACACGGGACCGCCGTTGTCCCCGAAGACCACGGCGCCATGGGGCACGGCGTTGCCCTTGACCTCGCACCAGTGCGCGGAACCAGTGAACACGGAATATTCCGTGCGGTGCCGCACCCCGTCGCGCGCCAGCACGCGGGCGTCGCCGCCCTTTTTGACCACGGCCGGATAGAACGCGACGCCCAGGGGCGTGGGAATCTCGGCCTTGGCGGCATAGACGTTGAAATCCACCGTCTGCGCGGCCCTGGGCACGATGCCGTATTTGCCGTCGCCCCAGTCCTCTCCCCTGGCGCTCACCGCGGCCAGGAGCAGCAGCCCCGCCATGGCCAGCACGAAACCGATGCGGTTCTTCATCTCCCCCAACATGAACGACCTCCCGCCGGACGCGCCCGGCATCGTTTGGTTTCCGCCCGCCGGGGTTTCACGCCCGGCATCCGCGGCCTGCACGGCATCGCCCCGCCGTCGCCGCCGACTGTTTTAAGCATACCGCAAACCCGGCCCCGAAGGCAAAACCATTATCCAAAACGGAAAAAGCCCCGGACGGCAGTGCCTGTCCGGGGCTGTACGGAATTTCCCGCGTGCCGCGGGAGACGCCTAGGCGGCGTGGCGCTTGTTGAAGCGGCCGGCCGGGCGGCCGCCGGGGGCGGCCCGGTCCTTGCGGATCAGGGGCGGCTGGCCGTCTTCGGGCCTGCCGAGCTTGTCCAGGATGGCCTCGGCCTCGCGGGCAGGCACGTGGAACAGGGTGTGGTTGGCGCACAGCCGCACGCCCTGCACGGAATTCTTGCGCACCCCGGCCTCGGTCCAGATGAAGTCCAGGAGCTTGGCCAGGGTCAGGCCGTGGTTGCGCCCGGCGGCCATGAACAGGTTGACCTTCATGCCGCCCGTGGCCTGCTCGAAGCGCTCGGGCTCGGGAATCTCGGCGTGGCTCTCGGCGGACAGGCCGTCGCCGTAGGCCCTGCGCAGGGCCGCGGCCAGGACCTCGCGGGCCTCGCCCTCGGCCAGGAGCTCGTCGGCCATCTCCAGGCAGCACTCGAAATCGCCGCCCTCCAGGGCCTCGCGCACCTGTCCGGCCACGCTGGCCCGGCGGGCCGCAGCGGCTTCCAGTGCGTCGGGGAGCCTGCGCTTGGTCAGCGAAACGTCCACGGCGCGCATCATCCAGCGCAGCTTGCCGAACTCACGCGGGCTGATGAGGGTCACGGCGATGCCGGTCTTGCCCGCGCGCCCCGTGCGGCCCACGCGGTGCACGTAGGACTCCGGGTCCTGGGGCAGGGCGAAGTTCACCACGTGGGTCAGGTCGGCCACGTCGATGCCTCGCGCGGCCACGTCCGTGGCCACAAGCACGCGCACCCGGCCGCTGCGGAAGGCCGAAAGAATCTTCTCCCGCCCGGCCTGGTTCATGTCGCCGTGCAGGGCCTCTGCCGCGTAGCCGCCCTGCACCAGGCGCGCGGCCACCTCGTCCACGTCGGCCTTGGTGCGGCAGAAGACCAGGCCGTAGAACCCGTCGCTGCAGTCGATGACCCGGCACAGGGCGTCGAAGCGCGAACGCTCGGGCACCTCGTGGTAATACTGCTCGATGTCCGGGCCCTCGGTCTCGCTGTCCACGCTGACCACCTGGTGCTCGCCCATGAATTTGCGGGCGATGCCCATGACCTCGCGGGACATGGTGGCGGAAAACAGCAGCGTACGCCGGTCCTCGGGGCAGGCTTCCAGCACGGCCTCGATGTCGGCCACGAAGCCCATGTCCAGCATCTCGTCGGCCTCGTCCAGCACCAGGAAGGACAGGTCCGAGAGATCCAGGCTGCCTCGGCGCATGTGGTCCAGCACCCGGCCCGGGGTACCCACCACCACGTCCGCGCCCCGGCGCAGGCCCGCAAGCTGCGGGCCGAAGGGCTGGCCGCCATAGACCGTGAGAATGTTCAAATGCTTGCCCCCGAGGAGGGACTCCATCTCCCGGGCCACCTGCACGGCCAGCTCGCGGGTGGGGCAGAGCACCAGGGCCTGCACGCGCCCGGCGCGCTCCTCGGTGAGCTCGATGAGGGGCAGGCCGAAGGCCGCGGTCTTTCCCGTGCCCGTGCCGGCCAGACCGACCACGTCCACACCCTCGTCCAGAATGAGGGGAATGGTGCGTTCCTGAATGGGGGTGGGCTCGTTGAAGCCCTTGTTGCGCAGGGCGTCGAGCGTGCGCTCAGACAGCCCCAAGACTCTAAATCTTTCCATGTTCTGCTTCCTTGGTGATCAACCGGCCCCTGCGAACCGACGAATCCTGGAAACATGTCGACACGATGAGGGGAGAAGGGCGGCAAGCGCCCCTAATCGAAGAGTTGCACTGTTAGCGAATCGGAGTTCATACGCCGCCACGCTCCCGTTGGCAAGCTTTTTCGCATCCCGGCCTTGCAATTCCCGCACACGGCGGGCAGGATGCGCGCCATGCTCTATGACGTGCACACCCACGCCTTCCATCCCAAGATCGCCCCCAAGGTCCTGGGGCAGATGGTCGGACACTACGGCATCCCGCCCCGTGGGGACGGCACCGTCGAGGATCTGGCCCGGCGCATCGCCGACGCGGGCCTGGACCGTTTCGTGGTGCACACCGCGGCCACGGCCCCGGCCCAGGTCATCCCGGCCAACAACTGGGCCCTGGACCTGGCCCGCCGCTACGGGCAGGCCCTGCCCTTCGGCACGGTGCACCCCGGGTTCGCGCGCTGGGAGCGGGAGCTGGACCGCCTGGAGGCCCATGGCATCAAGGGCCTGAAAATCCATCCGGACTTCCAGGGCTTCTGGCTGGACGACCCGGCCCTCAAACCCATCTTCGAGGCCGCCTCGGGCCGCTTCGTGCTCATGGTCCACGTGGGCGACAAGGCCGCGCCGAAGGACAATCCGTCCTGCCCCTACAAGCTCAGGCGCGTGGTGGACGACTTCCCGGGGCTGACTATCATTGCCGCGCACATGGGCGGCTACCTGCACTGGAAATGGGCCCTGGACGCGCTCATCGGCTCCCGCGTGTACATCGACACCTCCAGCACCATCCCCTACATCGACGCCGCCACCCTGGCCGCCATCCTGCGCCGCCACCCGCGCGAACGCATCATCTTCGGCAGCGACTACCCGCTGTTCGACCCCGGCCGCGAGATGGAACGCCTGCAGATGCGCCTGTCCCTGCGCGACGCGGAGCTGGAGGAAATGCTCTCCTCGGCCCACCGCCTGCTGGGCTGACGGCCCGGCCTTGAGCTTCCGCGCCCGGGCGGTGTACATTGGCCGCAGCAATCCAGGAGGAACCATGACCCGGACCATGACCCGCAGACATTTCCTGTACGCCGCGAGCCTCGGCGCGGCCGGGCTCATCGCGGGCTGCGCCGTGAACCCCGTCACCGGCCAGCAGCAGCTGATGTTCGTATCCCGCGATCAGGAGATCAGCCTGGACAAGGACAACGCCCCGCACCAGTTCTCCGCGGACTACGGCCGCGCCGCCGATCCCGCGCTGCAGAAGTACGTCTCCGGCGTGGGCCTGGGCCTGGCCAGGCGCTCCCACAGGCCGGACATGCCCTACAATTTCCAGGTGGTGAACGCCACCTACGTCAACGCCTACGCCTTCCCGGGCGGCAGCATCGCGGCCACGCGCGGCATCCTCCTGGACCTGGAGAACGAGGGCGAACTGGCCGCGCTCCTGGGCCACGAGCTGGGCCACGTCAACGCCCGGCACACGGCCGCGCGCATGTCCAAGGCCCTCATCGTCCAGGGGCTGGCCGCCGGGCTGGTCCTGGGCGTGTCCGCCAGCCGCTACGACGACCTCGCGCCCCTGGCCGCCGGGCTGGGGGCCGTGGGCACGGGAGCGCTGTTGGCGCACTATTCCCGCGAGGACGAACGCCAGGCCGACGCCCTGGGCATGGAGTACATGGTGGCCGGAGGCTACAGCCCCCAGGGCATGGTGGGCCTGCAGCAGCATCTGGTGGACCTGCACACGGAAAAACCCTCGGCCCTGGAGACCCTCTTCGCCTCCCATCCCATGAGCGAGGAGCGCCGCGACACCGCCGAATACGAGGCCGAAACCACCTACGCTTCGGCCGGCAAGCTGCCCCTGTACCGCGAGCGCTACATGGACAACACCGCGTCCCTGCGCAAGCTGGGCCCGGCCATCGAGGCCATGCAGACCGGCGAAAAGTACATGGGCAAGAAGCAGTACCCCGAGGCCGAGGCCCAGTTCGCCAAGGCCCTTCGCCTGGCCCCCGGGGACTACGCGGGGCTCCTGCTGATGAGCAAATGCATGCTGGCCCAGGGCCGCGACGCCGAGGCCAAGCGCTACGCGGACCAGGCCAAACAGGCTCAGCCCGGCGAGCCCCAGGCCCTGCACGTGGCGGGCATGGCCGAGCTGGCTGGCGGGCGGCCGGACGCGGCCCTCAGGGACTTCACGGCCTACGAGCGGGCCCTGCCCGGCAACCCCAACACCGTCTACCGGCAGGCCCTGTCCCTGGACGCCATGGGCCGCCGCCGCGAGGCCGCCCAGCAATACAGCCGCTTCCTGAAGACCGGCAGCAAGGGCAACAACGCCAACCAGGCCTACAGCCGCCTGCGCGACTGGGGCTACGTCAAGGATTGAGGGATTTCGCGGGCTTGACTTTCTGTGCCGATTTATTAGTAATATCTACTGATAATAAACCGGCGAACGCCGACCAACCATGCGGAGAACCCCATGAGCGACAAGACCTACGCCGTCCAGGCCCGCTGCCCCCATTGCGGACACGAGGAAATCCTGAGCATCGCCGCCGATGAACGCCTGGCCCTGCCCCAGGGCGAGGCCCCCAAGGCCCTGGCCCAGTGCCCGGAATGCGGCAAGCCCTACAACGCCCCCGTAACCCCGGACACCTGCGCGGAATGGGACGACTTCTGCCGGGAAATCCCGCCGGTTCCCCAGGCCTGAGGCCGCGTCACACGCCCGCAACACGCGGTGCGTAGGGTACCCGAACGGGCCGGGCGAGCCATCGCGGGCCCCAAGGAGACCATATGAACGACACCCCCCTGCGCATCCTTTTCCTGTGCACGGGCAACTCCTGCCGCAGCCAGATGGCCGAGGCCTGGGCCCGGAGCCTCAAGCCCGGGGTCATCGCCCCGGCCAGCGCGGGCGTGGAACGCCACGGCATGAACCCGCTGGTGAAGCGGGTCATGGCCGAGGCCGGAGTGGACCTCTCGGGCCAGTATTCCAAGCTGGTGGAGGACCTTGATTCCCTGGATTTCCACTGGGTGATCACCCTCTGCGGACACGCCAAAGAGTCCTGCCCGCGTTTCCCGGGCCGGGCGCATCAGCTGCACCACGGCTTCGACGACCCGGCGGCCCTGGGCAGGAGACTGCCCGACGACGAGGCCCTGCCCCATTACCGCCGCGTGCGCGACGAGATACGGGCCTGGGTGGAGACCCTGCCCCAGAGCCTGCCGTCCGCGTCGGAATCCGCTCCCATGGGCTTTTCCGTCTGAGGCGGCTACAGGGGCAGACGGATGATGAACCGCGCGCCCCGGCCGGGCACCGAATCCACGGCGAAGGTCCCGGAATGCTTGTCCGCGATTATGAAATAGGACACGGACAGCCCCAGCCCCGTGCCCTGGCCCACCTCCTTGGTGGTGAAGAAGGGCTCGAAGATGCGTTTGCGGGTTTCCTCGTCCATGCCCGGCCCGTTGTCCTCCACCTCCACGCGCAGCCAGCCGTCCTCGCGGGACGCGGACAGCCGCAGCTCCGGGTGCTCCACCCCGGCCAAGGCCTGGGCCGCGTTGCGGAAAAGGTTCAGGAAGACCTGCTCGATCTCGATGCCCGAGCAGATCACCGGCGGCAGGCCGGACTCGAATTCCCGGTGCAGGGTGATGGCCTTGAAGTCGTAGCTGCGCTTGAGATCGTAGTCGCTCTGGGCCAGGAGCAGGGCCTTTTCCAACAGCTCCACCACGTCGTGGGAGGACCGGGAGGCCGCGCTGACGCGGCTGAATTCCAGCATGTTGGCCACGATCATGGCCGCCCGCTTGCCGCTCTCCTGGATGCCTTCGATGATGCGCGGGATCTTGCGCAGCTCCATGTAGCGCGCCAGGGACTCCATGGAGAACCCGGCCTCGGCCGCGTCCTGGAGGTTGGCCGGGAAGTCCGCGGAAAGGCGGCGGCCGAGATTCTGCGCGCCCTGGATGATGCCGCCCAGGGGATTGTTGATCTCGTGGGCCATGCCCGCCGCCAGCCCGCCCACGGAGAGCATCTTCTCGCTCTGGACCATCATTTCCTCGGCCTGCACGCGGGTGGTCACGTCGCTGATGACGATGACCGCGCCGTTGCCTCCGGGAAGGGGCGAAACCTCCAGGCAGTGATACACGGTCCTGCCGTCGCGCACGCCGGGGATGCGGTCCCGGGTCATGGGCCGCCGCTCGCGGATGGCCTCGTCCATCAGGTCCGTGAAGGTCGCGCACACCGGGCAGACGTCCATGACCGGGCTGCCCAGGACCCCCCCGGCATTCTGGCCGAGCATCTCCTCGGCGCGCTGGTTCCAGAGGGTGATCCTGCGCTCCCGGTCCACGCCCAGGACCATGGCGGGCATGGAGTCGATGACCTCCTGCAGGTGCCCGCGCAGGAGCTTCTCCCCCTTGACCGCGGCGCGGCGTTCCTTGATCTCGCGCCGAAGGCTCTGGTCGTATTCCTGGATGCGCTCCATGAAGCCGTTGAAGCACTGGGCCACGGTGCCCAGTTCGTCGTTTTCCCTGGGGGTCAGGCGCACGGAAAAGTCGCCTTCCATGGCCGTGCCGAAGCCCTTGACGATCTCCCGCAACGGGCCGGTCACGGAACGGCCGATGCGCCAGGAAAAGAACAGCCCCAGGCAGAGGGTCACCGCCACGATGCCCAGGACCGAGTTGCGCAGGTGCCTCAGCGGCGCGTCGAAATCCGCCTCGTAGGCCGTGGCGCAGACCACCCAGTCCACCTCCGGGATGTAGCTGAAGGTGGCGATCTTCTTCCTGGCCTTGTCCTCCCCCGGGTTCTTCCAGCGGTAGTGGATCTTGCCGAACTTGCGGCTCACTATCTCGCGGATCAGGGGCTGGCCGTGGGCGTCGAGCTGCTCGAGCACGTTGCCCTTGGCGTAGGGATGCAGGACCACGTTGCCCGCCGAATCGAGCACGAAGGCGTACCCGTCCCGGCCGAAGCGCAGCCCCTCGATGCCCGGCCGGAAGTCCTCCACGTCCACCAGGTTCTTGAACTCCTCGCGGTAGGAGCTGGCGGAGATGATCCAGTCCCAGGGCTCGAAATAGGCCATGTACAGGGCCTTGTGCCTGGGCGCTGGCTCGCCGGGGTTCTTCCAGAAATATTCGATGTATCCGTTCTTTTCGATGGTCTGGCGCTGGATGAAGGCGTGGTCGGCGAGGTCCGTGCCCGTGGCGGCCACGGGGTGCACGTCCAGCATGCCCCGGCTGGTCAGGCAATAGATGTACCCGGTCTTGCCGATGGCCTGGGACAGGAGGATATCCCTGGCCAGCGCCTTGGCCTGGGCCTCGGTCATCTCGCCCCGCATGGCCCGGGCATGCAGCCGGGCCACGATGTCCCGGTTCTTCTCGGCCACGGCCCGCAGATGGTTGCGCACCGAGACCTTCACCGATGTGCTGACCATTTCCATGAGCACGGTGGACGTGCTGGAAAGACCGCTCTCGATGTCCTTGCGCACCGCATCGCCGAGCAGGGCGTACAGCCCCAGCCCGGCGAAGATGACGGTACCCGCGCAGACCAGAAAAAAACCGGCGAAGATCCTGGAACGGATGGTCATGGGTGCTTCCCTTTCGGCTCACGTGCGAATCAGAAAATGGAAACCGCCGATCCCTCCATCACTGTTTACTGGAAAACAGGAAAAAAATGAACTGCCTGGCGAAACTCCGTCCCGAGCGGCCGACGCCCGATTCCGGCCTTGACCAACCGCGCATGAAAGTGAACAATAATAAAAAGAAATTCACCCGCACCAGTAGCGAAAGCACGAGCATGAACCAAGCCGAAACACCCGATGCCATCATCCCCTGCCCTTTCCAGGGGGTCTTCTCCGAGATGATCACCAAATCGGTGGGCTTCGGCGGCACCAAGCGCAACGAAAAGATAAAGAAATTCTGGTTTCTGGAACGCGACAAAAACGGCGAGACCTTCCTGCGCCCCTTGAGCCGCGACTACCTGCCCTCGGGCGAACGCGAGCCCGCCGACCTGGCCAAGGCGGTGGCCACGTTCTTTCCCGAGCCCGACATCTACATGAGCCAGGTCAAACCCAAGCTCGCCCAGCTGGAGCGCGCCGTGACCCAGGGCGACGAGCACAGGGAAAAGGGCGAACTGTACAGCGCGGAATTCTCCTACAACGAGGCCCTGCAAATCGACGAGTTCCACATCCGGGCCAACTTCGGCCTGGGCCTCAGCTACCTGGGCATGGGCGACCAGGACCGCGCGCGCCACACCTTCCGGCGCATCGTCAGCCTCAAGGGCACCTTCCGGGAGGAGCACAAGCACCTCTTCAACGAGTTCGGCATCGAACTGCGCAAGAGCGGCATGTACGAGGAATGCCTGGAATACTACCAGCGCGCCCTGAAGCTCTCCAGGACAGACGAGCACCTCTTCTTCAACCTGGCCCGGGCCTGCTACGACAACGAGAACATGGACCAGGCCATGGAATTCGCGGCCATGGCCCTGGGCCTGAACCCGGACTTCAAGGAAGGCCAGCTGCTGCTCAGGGAAATCGAACGCTTCGTCGAGGAACAGAACGCGCTGCAGTCGGGCGACGGAACGGCTTCCTGACCCAACTCCGAAGTATCGCGGCGGGGAAATCAGGCCGATGAATTGACGATCCGCCCCACCCCGGACTCGGGGCGGGGGGCCAGGCCGTTCACGGCCGGGGTCGCGGTGAAGCGGTCCTTGACGGACGCGCCGGTCTGGGTGCGCGCGGCGAAACCCGACTGGCGGGCGGACTCGATGCGCTGCATCTCGTTCTCGCGGGACGCCCGCATGTTGTGCAGGGTATACGGCGGCAGACGCTCGAACAGGTCCCGGAACGCCCGCGTGTATCCGCTGTCCTTGAAATAGGCCATGCTGCTCTCCGGGGCGCGGAATGCGCCCGCTGGACATATGATAATCGGCCCGCAGCGCCCTGTCCAGTTGCGCCCGGAAGGCGGCATGGATATTGCTCGATGTCCGCCCGGCAAGCCAACGACAACAGCAAAGGAGCCGCTTCCTCTTGTCCGACTACTCCATCTCCGCCGTCGACGTCCGTCCGGAATTTGACGCCGACCGTTTCCTGGCCACCAGCCACGCGGGCGAGCTGCCCCCCGAAGACATCCAGGCCCTGCGCGCCCTGTGGGACGGCCTCACAGCCGGGCTGCGCGTGCAGCGCATCGAGAACGGCACGGGAACCTGGATCCTGGCCTGGCTGAGCAAGGACGTAGAGGCCCGCGTGGAGGCCACCTGGGGCAAGGCCCCCAGGCGCGGCTTCCTGGAGCACGCCCTGGCCGTGGACTGCCTGATGGCCGCGGCGGCCATGCTGGTGCCCGAGATCGCGGAACACGGCTGCGCGCCCGTGCCCGAGCCCAGCCCGGCCATGCGCGAGGCCGCTGCGGAGCTGGGCCTGTCCTTTGCCGAACCCAACACCCTGGACCGCCGCTACGCCGTGCTCACGGCCCTGCCCTGGCGGGGCGGCTGCGAACGCTGCCACCTGGCTTCCTCCTGCCCGGGGCCGCAGCGCGAACAGTGCGCCTGAGCCACACCCCCGCCCTCGGGGCCTGAAGACGAAAATCCCGTTCCGGCCCTAAAGACGCGGCCCCATCCGGACGATTAGACTTCTGTCGGCACACGGATTGCGCCCCAGCTTGAAACACGGAGGTTTCATCATGACTCTTGCAGCAGTGGACACGATTCACGCCAAGGGCCTGGAGCCGCAGCCACAGAGTAAGCAGACCATGGCCGAGGCCATGAAGGACGTGAGGAAGGCCCGACTTCGCCGTCAGGTCTATGCCGATCCGTCCCTGGCCCAGAAGCTCGTCGCCGTCGAGGCTTCGCCGGTCTACAACTCCCGTGGCGAACTGATCCAGTCGTTGGGCTACTCGTCCTGACGCCTGGTCGGCGCCCAAGCCCCCACGCCGCATCGCGCGAGGTCCGGGTCCCCTTGCCCGGCCCCGCGCGCCGGCGCACTAGCCGCGCCCTGCGCCCTTGGCACATCTGGCCCTGATTTTGCAAATGTTCCGGCGCCCTGTTTGACAACCAGCGCAGGGCCGGTCTAGTGTGCAATCAAGCGGAACCGGGTAACGGCCCGGCAACCGCGGAAATGGAGGATAGCAGCGTGTCCATCAACGGTGTTGGAAACGGAAAATCGGCTTACGACGAACTGCGCATCAGGCAGCAGAAGGAACTGGAAGCCGACGGCCAGAACGCCAAGGGCGTCAATGGTTCGGCGGATACCGGCGACAACATCTCCGTGAGCGAGGACGCGCGCCTCTTGGCCACCGCCATGAAGGCCGCGCAGGAGGCCCCGGACATCCGCGAGGACGAGGTGGCCCGGCTCAAGGAGCAGGTGGACGCCGGCACCTACAACGCCAACGGCAGGACCATCGCCGAAAAGCTCATCGCCGAGGAACTGGACCTCTTCCAGTAGGCCCTGGCCAAAAGACCATATTTCACGGGCCCGGCTCCCCTCGCACGAGGGGAGCCGGGCCCCGTATTTTTGTCTTTCCCCATCTCACAACAGCCGTGTCAGGCTGTTCCACAATGTGCGGATGCGAGGCGCGAAAAAAAGGTAAGCCCGACGCGTATCCCAATACGCGAGGGTTTGCCTTTTTCGAAGCAACGAAGCAGACGTGCGTTGTGGGACAGTCTGTTAGATGAGGACGATGGTCGGCACCACCACGGGATCACGCTCCAGAACCCGGCGGAAGAAGCGCCTGAGCGACGAGCGGATGCGCTCCCGGAGCTTGTCCGTGTCCCCGGGGCGCACGTTCTCGAAGATGTCCAGGACCACGCACTTGGCGTCCTCCAGGAGGTGGCTGTACTGCTGCTCGAACACGAAGCCCTTGGACAGAATGTCCGGCCCCGAGAGCAGCTCGCCGGTCTCGCTGGAGATGACCATGTTCACCACCACCATGCCCTCGCCGCCCAAGAGGTGGCGCTCCTTGAGCACGCTCTGGCCCACGTCGCCCACGCCCTTGCCGTCCACGTAGATGCAGTCCACGGGCACCCTGTCCTCCAGGCGGATGGAGGTGGGGGACAGGGTCAGGGGGTCGCCGTCTTCCAGGATGATGGTCCGCTCGCGGGGCACGCCGCATTCCCGGGCCAGGCGCGCGTGTTTGACCAGATGGCGGTACTCCCCGTGCACGGGCACGAAGAACTTGGGGGACACGGTCTCCAGCATGATGCGCAGCTCTTCGCTGTAGGCGTGGCCCGAGGCGTGGATGCCCGAGACCCGCTCGTAGATGACCTCCGCGCCCAGGCGGTAGAGATTGTTGATGACCTGGGTGATGGCGCGCACGTTGCCCGGGATGAAGCGCGAGGACAGCAGCACCAGGTCGCCCTGGTGGATGCGCAGCTGCCGGTGCTCGCCCTGGGCGATGCGCGACAGGGACGCCAGGGGCTCGCCCTGGGAACCCGTGACCAGGAGCACCATCTCCTCGGGCTTGTAGCGGTGCAGGTCCTCCAGGGACACCACGGTGCCGCCGCCCGTGCGCAGGTAGTCCAGCTCGCTGGCCAGGTCGATGTTGCGCTGCAGGCTGCGGCCGGACACGGCCACCTTGCGCCCGAACTCCCGGGCCAGGTCAAAGATCTCCTGCATGCGCTGGATGTGGCTGGAGAACAGGGTCACCAGGATGCGGCCCGGCGCAGCGGCGAATATCTCCTTAAGCGAGGCCTTGATCTCGCGCTCGGTCAGGGCGTAGCCGTCCATCTCCACGTTGGTGGAGTCCGAGAGCATGAGCAGCGCCCCGGGCGCGGCGAACTCGGAAAAGGCCTTCAGGTCCGTCTCCAGCCCGTCCAGGGGATAGCGGTCGATCTTGAAGTCGCCGGTGTGCACGATGCGCCCGGCCGGGGACTCGATGCCCAGGCCGTAGCCGCCCACGATGGAATGGCAGACCGGGAAGAAATTCACGGCGAAATCGCCCAGCGCCACGCGCTCGCGGTCCTGCACCACGCGCATGTCCACGAAGCGCTCCAGGTCGTGCTCGCGCAGGCGCCCGGCCACCAGGCCCAGGGTGAACTCCGAGCCGTACAGGGGCACGTCCACGTGGGGCATGAGCCAGGGCAGCGCGCCGATGTGGTCCTCGTGGCCGTGGGTCAGGACGATGCCCTTGAGCTTGTCCTTGTTCTCCAGGATGTAGTCGAAGCGCGGGATGACCACGTCGATGCCGAGGAGGAAATGCTCCGGGAACATCACCCCGCAGTCCACCACGAACATGGAGTCCCGGGATTCCACCACCAGACAGTTCATGCCGATCTCGCCCAGGCCGCCCAGGGGAGTGATCCGGACCTCGCGTTCACGCAGCATCGCCAAGGCCCTCCTCCTTCAGTTGCTCGCGATAGGCCGCGTCCATCATGGCGTGCAGGTCGGCCATGAAGCGTTCGCGGTCCTTCAGGGTGTAGCCCGAGGTCTCCAGGGGGGGCAGGGCCCGCACGCGGATGGGCGCGCGGCGGATGCGCAGGCAACGCTTGCGCAGCACGAACCCCGTGCCCGTGACCACCACGGGCGCCACGGGCAGGCCGGATTTCAGGGCGATGAGCATGCCGCCGACCTTGAACTCGTGTATCTTGGAGAGATCCTCGCTGCGCGTGCCCTCGGGGAAGATGATCACCCCGGCGCCGTTTTTGGCGCTCTCGGCCGCGGCGTCGATGCTCTTCATGGCCCGGCGGCCGTTGGAGCGGTCGATGGGGATGTGCCCGGCGGCCACGCTGGCCCGGCCGAAGAGCGGGATGTCGAACAGGGACTGCTTGGCCACGAAGCCCACCTTGCGGGAGCCGAGCACGTGGTTCAACAGCGGGATGTCCAGTTGGCTCTGGTGGTTGGCCATGAACACGTAGTTTCGGTCCGGGTCCAGGGCCGAAAGGTCCACGGCCAGGGGAGCGCCCGTGGCCCGGCAGAGGATGCCCGCCCAGGTCCTGCCGCTCCAGCCGGCGAAGCGGGGGAACGCGATGGCGATGGCGCTGAACAGGCCCGTGGCGGGCAACGCGATAAGATAAAAGTAAATTGTTCTCAGCATGATCGGTGCGAAACGGCTCCTGCCCCGGAGAGGGCGCGGTTGGTGTGTTCGTGACGCAGCAATGTACTGGAAATCGCACCGCCGGACAAGCCGCGCCTCGGAAAACCACATCGCAAGCCGGACGGAAAAGGGCCGCCCCGGGAGGCGGCCCTGTGTTTCGGATGCGCCGGGAGGACGAAGCCGGACTAGTCCTGCTCCTTCCTGCTCTCCTCGATGACCTTTTCGGCCACTTGGGGCGGGGCCTCCTCGTAATGGTCGAACTCCATGGTGAAGGTGCCCTGGCCGCCGGTCATGGACCGCAGATCAGGGGCGTACTTCAGGACCTCGGCCATGGGCACGTGGGCCTTGACCTCGGTGACGCCGGACTTGGAATCCGAGCCCAGCACCTTGCCCCGGCGGCTGGAGAGGTCGCCGATGACGTCGCCCATGAACTCGTCGGGCACGAACACGCTGATCAGGACCACGGGCTCCAGGAGCACGGGCTTGGCCACCTCGGCGGCCTTCTTGAAGGCGATGGAGCCGGCCACCTTGAAGGCCATCTCCGAGGAGTCCACGGTGTGGTAGGAGCCGTCGTAGCAGGCCACCTTGAAGTCCACCACCGGGTACCCGGCCACCACGCCGCGCGCGGCGGCCTCCTGGATGCCCTTGTCCACGGCCGGGATATACTGGCGCGGGATGGACCCGCCCACGATCTCGTCGGCGAACTCGTAGCCCGCGCCACGCGGCTGGGGCTCCAGGCGGATGAAGCAGTCGCCGAACTGGCCGCGGCCGCCGGACTGCTTCTTATGGCGGCCCTGCACGTCGGCCTTGCCCTTGAAGGTCTCACGATAGGGAATCTTGGGGGTCTTGAGCAGGATATTGGTCTTGTAGCGGCGCTTGGCCCGCTCAACGCTTATCTCGATGTGCAGCTGGCCGGAGCCCGAGAGCAGGATGTCGCCGGTCTCGGCGTCGCGGGTCAACTTGAGGCAGATGTCCTCGCCCAAGAGCTTCTGCACGGCGGTGTAGACCTTGTCCTCCTCGCCCTTTTCCTCGGGGGCCAGGGCGTAGGAGATCAGCGACGGGGCCAGCACCGGGGCCTGGTAGGCGAAGGAACCCTTCTCGTCGACGAGGGTGTCGCCCGTGGCCGTGCACTTCAGCTTGGCCATGGCCACGATGGCGCCGGGGCCGGCCGCGCCCTTGAGGGGCTTCTGCTCCTTGCCCACCATGGCCAGGAGCTGGCCCACGCGCTCCTTCTCGTCCTTGCCCACGTTGAGCACGGTGCTGTCGGGCTTGAGCTGGCCGGAAAGCACGCGCACCACGGTGAGCTGCCCGGCGAAGGGGTCGGCCAGGGTCTTGAACACGAAGGCCGCCATGGGGCCGTCCTCGGCCACGGCCAGTTCGCCGTCCACGCCCTGCCAGGGGGCGTGGTCCAGGGGCGAGGGGAACAGGTCCTGGACGATGTCCAGGATCAGCGCGCCGCCCATGTTGCTCAGGGCCGCGCCGCAGGCCACGGGGACCAGCTCGCCGGAGAGCACGCCCGCGCGCATGCCGCGGGCCACTTCCTCGGGGGTCAGCTCGCCTTCCTCGAGGTACTTCTCCATGAGTTCCTCGTCGGCCTCGGCGATGTTCTCCACCATGGTCTCGCGCAGGGCCTCGACCTCGTCGGCCATGTCGCCGGGGATCTCGCCCTCGGCGACCGCGCCGTCGGCGCCGAACAACAGGGCCTTGCCGCCCAGCACGTCCACCACGCCCTTGAAGTCCTCCTTGGCGCCGATGGGCATGTACAGGAGCACGGGCTTGATGCCCAGCATGTCCACCAGGCTGTCGAAGGCCATCTGGAAGTCCGCGCGGTCGCGGTCCATTTTGTTGATGAAGGCCATGGCCGGACGGCCAGCGGCCTTGACCTCTTCCCAGAGCTTCCTGGTCAGGGGCTTGGCGCCGTCCACCGCGTCCACGGTGAGGACCACGCCGTCGGCGGCGGTCAGGGAGTAGCCGATATCGCCGGTAAAGTTGTTGTCGCCGGGAGTGTCGATGAGAAAATGGGAATTCTTTTTCCAGGAGTAGGTTGCGAAGGCCGGCTGGATGGAGCCGCGCCGCTTGATCTCTTCGGGCTCGGTATCGAGGGACGTGGTGCCTTCCTCGATCTTGCCCAGGCGGTTCACGACGCCCGAGGTGAAGAGCAGCATTTCGGCCACGGAAGTCTTGCCGACGCCGCCGTGTCCCACCAGGGCGTACGTTCTCTGACTATTGAGCGCATCCGACATTGGTTTCTCCCTTTTTCCATAGTTCCCGCGGCCTCCGGAAGGCGGCCCGGTATTCTTCAACCCCTCATACAAAGATTTTCAAAGGCATAGACCTATACGAAGAGGGCTTCAAGATTGTCAAGCACATCAGAAGCCTTGCGGCACGTCCCGCGCTCCCCGGAGCCCCCTGGGGCGGGGCTCCGGAAACGCGCCGGGACGCCCGCGCCGGGACGCCCGCGCCGGGCCTAGAACTTGTAGCCGATCATGCGCAGGAAATCCTTGCGCTTGGCCACGTCCGCCTCGCCCTCCACGCCCTTGGAGGCGTAGCCGTCGATGACGCCCATGATGCCCCGGCCGAGGCCGGTCTCGGCCACCACCACCTCCACGGGATTGGCCGTGGCGCAGAACAGGCGCACCACCTCGGGCACGGCCTGCACGGCGTTGACGATGTTGATGGGGAACATGTCTTTCATGAACAGGATGAAGCTGTGGCCGCAGGCCAGGGCCTCGGCGTTCTTGCGGGCCAGCTCCACGCACTCTTCGTCGGTGCCCGAAAGGCGGATCAGGCAGACGTCGGAGGCCTCGCAAAAGGCCAGGCCGAACTTGGCCATGGGCACGGTGCAGACCACGGCCTCGTGCACGTCCTCCACGGTCTTGATGAAGTGCGACTGGCCGATGATCAGGTTCAGGGAATCGGGGTTCTGGATGGCGATGTTGCTGAATTCCATTATGGCCTCCTGGGCTGGGTGTCTTTGCTCGACGACACCTAGCACAGGCGGGCACGGCGAGAAAGGGGGATGCGCGCGGGCTGTCAGGGCAGGAGAAACAGGCGCACGGCCCCCACCCCCGACCAGACCTGGTACAGGGCCAGGGCCAGGAGCGCGGTGTTGCACAGGCCGTGGATCAGGGGCAGGGCCTTGCGGCGCTTCTTGACCCGGTCCAGGTACGAGCCCGTGGCGTAGCCCGCGGCCATGAACGGGACCGTGGCCAGGCCCGCGATATAATGAGCCCCGGTGATGCCCGCCATGCCCCAGCTCGCGCGCGTCATGGCCACGCCCAGGGCCAGCATGGCGAACCAGACGATGATCACCGCCCTGCCCCAGCGCACGTGGGCCTTCCAGTCGAAGAACAGCTTGCAGCCCATGTGGTTGCAGCGAAAACGCGCGATGCCCAGCCAGAGCACGTACAGGGCCGCCAGGGTGCTGAGCAGTTGCAGAACGGGATGAATCCAGAGCACGGGCGACCTCCGATGGTTGCGGATGGAATCAGACGGCCAGCAGGCAGCACAGGGCCGCGGCCAGGGTAATGTCCGCCGCGCGCCGGGCCCGCCCGGCGCGGCCCAGGGCCGCGAACCCGGCCATGGCCGCCGCGCCCATGCAGGCCGTGGCGAATACCCAGGGGCCGGAGCGCGGAGCCGCCGCGGCCATGGCCAGTATGGCAGTGAAATGGGCCAGCATCCAGAGGGCCATGAGCGGCCGGTACAGGCCGGGCGACAACCCGCCCCACGGCGGCCTGAACCCGGCGCGCTCGTAGTCCCGGGCGTGGGCCTGGGCGATGAGCCAGAAATGCGGCACCTGCCAAATGTAGAAGGCCGCGCCCACCGCCAGGATGCGCGGGTCGGCGGCGCTCCCTCCGGCGGCCAGCCAGCCCGCCAGGGGCGGCGCGGCCCCGGCCAGCCCCCCCACGAGAAGCGCCAGGCCGGTCACGGGTTTGAGGGGTGTGTACAGGCCGTTGTACACGGCCGGCACGGCCAGCCCCAGGGCCAGGAGCCCCGCCCCCCCGGACAGGGCGTAGAGGGCCAGCCCCGGCGCGAGCCAGGAGAGGCACAGGACGAGGCCCGCGCGCGAGGCCATGCGCCCCGAGGCCAGGGGCCGGTTCCGGGTGCGGCGCATGCGGGCGTCGCGGCCGCGCTCCTGGGCCTGGTTCAGGGCCGAGCACCCCGCGCAGACCAGCACGGACCCCAGGGCCGCCGCGAAGACGCGCCAGGGCTCTCCGCCCCCGTGCAGCAACCCGCCGAACAGGGCGGCCGCGCCCACCATCAGGCTCACGCGCGGCCGGGCCAGGGCCAGGACGTCGTCCAGGCGCATCATCCGCCGTCCCCCAGACTCTTGATCCAGTCAACCAGGGCCTGGACCTGCTCCGGGGCCAGATGGTCGTAGGGCGGCATGAAGGGGTCGAAATCCTTGGTGACGCTGGCCCCGGGATCCACGATGGACCGGGCCAGATAGGCGTCGTCGGCCACCACGTCGGTCTCCTTGCCGTCCGCGACGACCTGACGGCGGGAACCGGCCAAGCCCCTGAAGGACGGCCCGGCGATGACCGTGCCGTCGGTGGAGTGGCAGGACAGGCAGCCCTCGTTCTCGGCCAGCTCGCGCCCGGGGGGCGCGGGCGCGGCGTCGCCGCGCATCAGGTAGCCGACCATGGCCTTGAGATCCTCGTCGGACAGGGCCCCCTCGTAGGGCGGCATCACGGGGTCGAAGCCCTCCACCACCTCGGCCTCGGGCTGAAGGATGGCCAGGCGCAGGTAGGACTCGTCGACGATGCGCTCGGCCTTGGCCCCGTCGGGCAACAGCACCGTGACCCCGCGCCCCGAGATGCCCTTGAAGCTCGGGCCCACGCTCTCGCTCCCGTCCAGGGAATGGCAGGCCGTGCAGCCGTTGGCCTCCAGGAGCTCCACGCCCCTTGCCGCGCCCGGGGTGGCGCCCCGGGCCCAGGCCTCGTACTCCTCCTGGCCCACCACTTTGAGCACGGCCAGCATGTTGGCGTGCTTGAGCCCGCAGTATTCCGCGCAGAGGATATCGAACTCCCCGGCGGCGTCGGACTTGAACCAGACCGTGGTGGTCAGGCCGGGCACCGTGTCCATCTTGATGCGCATGGCCGGGACGTAGAAGCTGTGGATCACGTCCACGGAAGTCATCTTGAGCAGCACGGGCGTGTCCACGGGCACCACCAGTTCCTTGGAGCGCCTGCCGTCGGGATAGGTGAAGGCCCAGGACCACATGCGGCCCTCCACGCCGATCTCCATGGCCCCCTCCGGGGCCGAGCGCATGGCCTTGTAGCTGTCCCACCCGGCGAAAAACATGAACAGCACCAGCACGCAGGGAATGACGACCCAGGCCAGCTCCAGCCAGATGTTGCCCGGAGTCTCCGTGGGCACGGGATTCTTCGTGTAATGGTAGCGCCACACGAAAAAGAGCATCAGCGCCGTGACCAGCAGCAGGATGCCCACGGCTATGGACAGGATGAACAGGAAGGCCTGGTCCACCAGCCGCGCGGCCTCGAAAACCTGTCCCGTCACGTCGTCCCCCTGTAGGCCGTATCGAAGAAGGTGAAGCCGATGAAGATCGCCAGGATGGCGAAGGTCATCAGCACGAACCCCTTGAGCAGCCAGTTTTCGTATTTCAGGTGCATGAAATAGAAGACCACCAGGCCGGCCTTGACCGTGGCGATGATCAGGGCCGCGGCCACGTGCAGGAACCCCAAATCCAGGCTCGTGACCCAGACCGTGGCGGCGGTGAGGGCCAGGAGCAGCGCCAGGATGCCCGTGAGCAGCCCGTAGCCCGGGCCGTGATGTTCGTGCGTCTCGCTCGTCATGTCGCCTCCCCGGGGCCCGCTCAGGTGATGAGATAGAAGAGCGGGAAGAGGTAAATCCAGATCAGGTCCACCAGGTGCCAGTACAAGCCCCCGTTCTCCAGGGCCGTGAAGCGTTCGGGCGTGACCTTGCCCGCGCGCATGAGCAGGAGCACCCAGACCAACACGGCCATGCCCGCCACGATGTGCACCCCGTGCAGGCCGGTCATCATGTAGTACAGGGAGAAGAAGACCATCTGCCCGGGCTCCCGCGCGGCCAGCTCCGCGCCCCCGGGGTACAGGCCGTGGTGGAACTTGGCCCCCCACTCGAAATACTTGACCACCAGGAACACCCCGGCGAAGGCGATGGTCAGCATGGTCAGCCGCGAGGCGAGGCGCACCCGGCCCTTCCTGAGGGCGGCCACGGCCATGGCCACGAAGGCGCTGGAGGTGATGAGGACCACGGTGTTCAGGGTTCCCAGCGCCGTGTCCAGCTCCCGGCCCGCCACGTGGAACGCGGGCTGGTGGCGCGAGAGGTACACGGCGTAGAGCACGAACAGCCCGCCGAAGAGCAGGATCTCCGTGAACAGGAACAGCCACATGCCCAGCTTCGCGCCCTCGGGATCGTAATGAGCCTCATGCATCGGATGCCTCCCCGGGCCGGGCCACGCCCCTGAAGTCGTACGGCCCGCGCTCCACCACGGGCTCCGCGTCGAAATTATGGGTGGGCGGCGGGGAGGCCAGGGTCCACTCCAGGGTGGCCGCGCCCCAGGGGTTGGGACCGGCGGCCGGGCCCCGGGCCATGCCGCGCCAGAGGTTCGCGAACATGATCAGCACGCCCAGGGCCGTGATCCACGAGCCCACGGTGCTGACCACGTGCAGGTTCGTGTACTGGGGCAGGTAGTCGAAATAGCGCCGGGGCATGCCCGCCAGGCCCAGGAGGTACATGGGGAAGTAAAGCACGTTCAGGCCCACCACCAGGACCAGGGCCGAGACGTTGGCCCAGGCTTTGTCGTACATGCGGCCGTGGACCTTGGGCAGCCAGTAGTGCATGGCCGCGAACAGGCCCATGCCCGTGCCCCCGAAGATCACGTAGTGGAAGTGCCCGACCACGAAATAGGTGTCGTGCACGTGCACGTCCGTGCCCGCCGCGCCCAGCACCAGGCCCGTGATGCCGCCCATGGTGAACAGGAAGATGAAGCCCAGGGCGAAGACCAGGGGCGGGTCCAGGTGGATGGAGCCCTTGTACAGGGTGCTGGTCCAGTTGAAGACCTTCACGGCCGACGGGATGGCCACGATGAAGGTCAAGAAGGAGAAGACCATCACCGCCGTGTCGCTCATGCCCGAGACGAACATGTGGTGGGCCCAGACCAGGGACCCGGCGAAGGCGATGGCCAGGCCCGACACGGCCACGGTCTTGTAGCCGAAGATGTTCTTGCGCGCGAACACGGGGATGATGTCCGAGACCACGCCCATGGCGGGCAGGATCATGATGTACACGGCCGGGTGGGAATAGATCCAGAACAGGTGCTGGTAGAGGATGGGGTCGCCCCCGCGCGCGGGGTCGAAGATGCCCATGCCCAGGACCCGCTCGGCGATGATGAGCAGCAGCGTGATGCCCAGAATGGGCGTGGCCAGGACCTGGATCCAGGCCGTGGCGTACAGGCTCCAGGTGAACAGGGGCAGGCGCGTCCAGCCCAGGCCCGGGGCGCGCAGGCGGTGGATGGTGACCACGAAATTCATGCCCGTGAGAATGGACGAGAAGCCCAGGATGAACACGGCCACCACGGCCACGGACACGTTGGTGGTGGTGGTGGACGAGAAGGGCACGTAGAAGGTCCAGCCCGTGTCCGGCGGCCCCTGGCCGGTGAACAGCGAGGCCAGGGCCACCACGGCCCCGATGGCGTAGAGCCACCAGGAGAACATGTTCAGCCGGGGAAAGGCCACGTCCTCGGCCCCCAGTTGCAGGGGCATGATGATGTTGCCGAAGGCCGCCGGGATGCTGGGGATGACCACCAGGAAGATCATGACCACGCCGTGCAGGGTGAACACGGCGTTGTAGGTCTGCTGGCCCATGATGGTCTGGCCCGGGGCGATGAGCTCCAGGCGGATGGCCAGGCCCAGGATCAGGCCAACGATGAAGAACCCCAGCACGCACCAGAGGTAGAGCAGGCCGATGCGCTTGTGGTCCGTGGTCAGCAGCCAGGAGGCCAGGCCCCGCTTGTCCCAGAAGGTGCCCGCGGGGGCGGCGGCAGGCGTGTCGCTCATCGCTCCTCTCCTTTGCGGCGCTTGCGCCCGGCCATGAACAGGACGGCCATGACCACGGCGATGACCAGCAGGATGGAGATGCCGGCCACGCGCATCAGGTCGAAGGTGTAGCGCCGCCCCTCGGGGTCGTAGCTGAAGCAGTAGGACAGGACCCGCTTCACGGACAGGCCCACCTGGCCGCGCGCGGCCTCGGTGGCGGCCATGGTCACGTCGAAGGGCAGGAAATCCGAGCCGTAGAGATAGCGCACGATCTTGCCGCCCGGGGCCACGGCCACCACCACCACGGGATGGGCGAAGTCGTCGCCCACGCGCTGGAAGCCGAAGCCCAGGGCGTCCATGGCCCTGGTGATGTTGGCCGTGTCGCCCACCAGGAACGTCCAGTATTCCGGCGGGAACTTGCCCCGCAACGCCGTGGTGAAGTTGCCCTTGGCCCGGGCCGCGTTCTCCACGGTGTCGCGGTTGTCGAAGGACAGGGAGACCACCCGGAGATCCTCCCCGGGCGTCAGCGCCACCTGGGGCAGGATACGGGCGAAGGAACTCTGCAGGATGTGGCAGACGTTGGGGCAGGTGTAGTACACGGGCAGGACCATGGTGGGCCGGGTGAACAGGTCCCCCAGGCGCACGATGGTGCCCTCGGAATCCGTGAACTCGGCGTCGGCGGGCATCATCTCCCCCAGGCGCTCGCTGACGCCCACGGGCAGCGACCCCTTCTGGGCCTCGCGCATCAGGGCCTCGTGGTCGTGATCCTGGCCCATGGCGTTGTGGTCCGCATGGTCCATGGCCTGGGCCGGGTCCATGCTCCCCTGCCCGGCATGCCCCATGGGCGCCGCGCCGTGGTCCTGGCCCCAGGCCGGGCCCGGGGCGCCCCAAAGGAACAGGACCAGGACCAGCGCGATAATCCCCCCCCCTCTCATGCTCCTACCCTCCCAGGCCGGCGACGTAGTCCGCCACGTCCTTGAGCTGTTCCGGGCTCAGGCCCTTGAGGGTCTTGATCATCACGGCCTTCTTGGCCCCGCCGTACGAGCCGTCGGCGTAGCCCTGGAGTTTCTGCAGGAGGTCGGCGGCGCTCTGGCCCTTGATGGGTGGCGACGCGCCCAGGGCGTGCTTGGCGCCGTCCGCGCCGTGGCACCCGGCGCACCGCATGTAGACCGTCTTGCCGTCGGCCAGGGCCGAGGAAGCGAACACAACGCACAGCAGCAGGCCGAAGCACATCCAGAAAACGTGTTTCATCTGAATTCTCCATTACTTACAGGAATATTTCACAACAATTGTCAATCATTCTATTACACTTGCGGGGAAATTGCATCCCACCGCCGGCAATGCGCGGCCAAAACGAAAGGGCCCCGCGGACAACGCCGCGGGGCCCTTGAAAGCCTGTCTCCGGAAAGGGCTCATTCCTGGTTCATACGCCGCTCCCACTGCCAATCCTTGGAGGTCACCTTGTCCTCCATGCGCCGGATGCGCCGCTCCAGGCGGTCGAACTTGTCGCGGATGCGGGCCAGGGCGTCGGAGCGCGAACGGGCGTAGGAGTCGTAGAACTCCCGCTCCGTGGCGCTGGCGGGCGGCACCACGGGCTCCAGGCGCATGACCAGCGCGGCGATGAAATACAGGGCCAAGCCGGGCCAGAGCCCGGTGAACAGGATCAGCAGCACGGCCCCGAAGCGCACCCAGAAGACCGGGACGTCGAAATATCCGGCCAGGCCGCTGCACACGCCCAGGAACCGCCCCTCGCGGGAGCGGTACAGGCCGCGCGTCCCCTGCTGCCAGCCGCCGCCGGCAAAGGGGCCGCAGCCGCCGCTCATGCCCCGGCCGCACCAGGCCCGTCGGCCGCCGCGTTGTCCGTTATACCTGCTCATGGTTCTTGTCCTTGGCCTTGCCTCCGCCCTCCACGAGCAGGGTCTCCAGCACTTCGACCCTGTCCTCCATGGCGGACAGCTTGTGGTAGATTTCCTGGATCATCCTGGTCTCGTCCACGCGCTCCTCGGGCTCGCGGCGGGTGAACGCCCCGCTGAACAGCCTGGCCAGGAGAAAGACCACGCCCACCACGATGAGCAGCGGCACGATGATGAATCCGACGAAGAAATGGCCCATGTGATCCCGTCCCTGTGAGGGTTGCTGCGGCCCGCTCGACGCGGCGCCCTACTTGCCTCCGGCCTTTTCCTTCAAGGCCGCGAGTTCGCTTTCGATGCTATCCTCTTTTTCCAGAAGAGCAAACTCGTCCTCCAGGTTGGGGCGCTTCTTGGGCGCGGCCAGCTCGGCCTCGGCCTCCATGCGCTCAATGCGGCTCTCGAAGCCGTCGAAGCGCAACAGCGCGTCGGAGCTTTCGGCGCGGGTCAGCGTGTCCCCGGCCTTGCGGCGCTGGGCGGCGCGGGCGTGGCGCTGCTCCAGCAGGCGCTGCTTCTCGCGCGCGGCCTGCATCTTATCCTCCAGGCGCGAGATGTCCTCCCGGGCCTGCTCCACCAGGGCGTCCAGGTGCGCGGCCTCCTCGTCCAGGGCGTCCATGCGCCGGGCGTGGGAGTTTTTCTCCACCAGGGCCTCCCGGGCCAGATCGTCGCGGCCCTTGGCCACGGCCAGGTCCGCGCGGGCGGCCCATTTGTCCAGCCCGGCCTGGACCATTGCGCGCTCGCGCTCGAAGTTCTTGCGCTCGGCCATGGTCTTGGCGCAGGAGGCCTTGAGCTCCACCAGGGTCTCCTCCATCTCGCGGACCATGAGCCGGATCATCTTGCGCGGATCCTCGGCCCGGTCCAGGAGGGCGTTGAGGTTGGAGCCCACGATATCCTTGAATCGGCTGAACACACCCATGGGGTCCTCCTTGGGGGTCTTGCGTTATATCCTGCCGCTCCCAAAGCAGAAACCATGCCGAAGACAAAATGACATACAATACGCCAGGATCATTACTAATATCAATTTGACCCCTGCACATATCCAAGCTATATATGCCTTAGATTGGTTTTTAAAACCAACATGGAGCTAAAAATGCCAAATGACGAATCAGCCTCCAGCATGGAATTCCTGGGCCAGTCGGACGCCTTCCTGGAGTTCATGGAACGCCTGTCCGCCGTGGCGGCCGTGGACAGGCCCGTGCTCCTGGTGGGCGAGCGCGGCACGGGCAAGGAGCTGGCCGCGGGCAGGCTGCACTACCTCTCCCCGCGCTGGCAGGGGCCGCTGGCTGCGCTGAACTGCTCGGCCCTGGCCCCCTCGCTCCTGGAGAGCGAGCTCTTCGGCCACGAGGCCGGGGCCTTCACGGGCGCGGGCGCGCGCCGCGCCGGGCGCTTCGAGACGGCGGACGGGGGCACACTGTTCCTGGACGAGATCGCCACCATGCCGCCCACGGCCCAGGAGAAGATCCTGCGCGTGGTGGAATACGGGGAGTTCGAGCGCGTGGGCGGGGCGCGGCCCGTACGCGTGGACGTGCGCGTGGTGGGCGCCACCAACGCGGACCTGCCCGCCCTGGCCGAGGCCGGGCGCTTCAAGCGCGACCTGCTGGACCGCCTGAGCTTCGAGGTCCTGACCCTGCCGCCCCTGCGCTGCCGCTCCGGCGACGCCGAGCTGCTGGCCCGGCACTTCGCCGCGCGCATGGCCGTGGAGCTGGGCCAGGACGAGGCCCCGCGCCTGTCGGGCGAGGTCGTGCGCACCCTCACGGAGCATCCCTGGCCCGGCAACGTGCGCGAGCTGAAGAACGCGGTGGAACGCTCCATGTACCGCGCCCCGGGCGCGGTGCTCCGGGAACTGGTCCTGGACCCCTTCGACTCGCCCTGGCGGCCCCGGGAATCCGAGGCCCGGCGCGACGCCGTGAAACCGCAGGCCCCCGCCCGCCCCGGGGCCGGACGCCCCGTGCATCTCAAGGACGCCGTGCTCCTGCTGGAGCGGGACATGCTGCGAAACGCCTTGACAGCGGCCCGCCACAACCAGAAAAAGGCGGCAGGCATCCTGGGGCTGACCTACCATCAGTTCCGGGGATTGTACCGCAAGCACCAGGGAGAGAGGGATGACTGAACAACGCCCGGCCGCATGGCGGTTTCTTGTCCTGGCCTGCGCCCTGGCCGTCCTGGCCCTGGCGGCCCCGGCCCCGTCCGCCCGAGCGGACGAACCCGAGGCCCCGGGCCAGAGCTGGTCCATGTCGTTCTACGAGGAGAACGACATGTTCGGCGGCACGGACCAGCACTACACCAACGCCTTCAAGCTCTCCATCCTCTCCAAGGACCTGCGCGAATACGCCCACAGCGAGATGGTGGCCGACTATTTCCCGTGGCTCATCCCCCTCATCAGGCAGGCGCCCTTCGTCAACGACCCCGGCACGATGCACAACATCGGGCTGTCCATCGGCAACGACATGTACACCCCCGTGGACACCCACGCCCAGGAGCTCATCGAGGACGACAGGCCCTATGCGGGCTGGTCCTACCTGTCCCTGGCCCTGCACGCCAAGAACGCCGCCCGCCTGGACACCTTCGAGCTCAGCCTGGGCGTGGTGGGCCCCTCGGCGCACTCGGAACTCGTGCAGGACTCCTGGCACGACCTGATCAACAAGTTCCGCTCCGGGGGCTGGGAGCACCAGATCCACGACGAACCCGCCCTGATGGCCACCTGGCAGCGCAGCCTGCGCGAGGAATATACCCTCTCGCGGCCTGGCTGGAGCGCGGACGTCATCCCGCACTTCGGCGCGGCGCTGGGCAACGTCTACACCTATGCCAACGCGGGCGGTCAGGTGCGCCTGGGCTACCACCTGCCCCAGGATTTCGGGGTCTCCCTGCTGCGGCCCGGGGCCTCGGTGCCCGCGCCCGCCGCCCCCGGGGACCCGCGCCTGAACCAGGGATGGGGCTGGAACGTGTTCCTGGGCGCGGAGGGCCGGGCCGTGGCCCGCAACATTTTCCTGGACGGCAACACCTGGCGCTCCAGCCACCACGTGACCAAGAAGCCCCTGGTGGGCGACCTCTACGGGGGCGTGTCCCTGATCATGGGCCGCTGCACCCTGACCTACACCCACGTGCTGCGCAGCGAGGAGTTCGACGGCCAGAAGGACCCGCAGATTTTCGGCTCAATGTGCCTGAGCTGGTCCTTCTAGCAGGCCGCCCAAAAACGGCGATCTGCGGCGTTACTTCGAAAAATGCAAAACCTCGCGTATTGGGATACGCGTCGGTCTTGCATTTTTCTCGCGCCTTGCATCTCACCATTTTTGAACGGCCTGCGTCGGGAACGCCTCCGCGCCGGGCCGGCGGGCGCGGGGCCTTGCTATTGGCGGTTTTAATGGGTATCGTGACTTGATCGCCACAATGCCGTCCATGGCGTTGCACAACAAATCCGACACACAACGGAACCATACACATATGAACATACGTCTTTCGATCCCGCTGATCCTCGCCATCATGCTGCTCGCCTTCCCGGCCCGGCCCGCCCTGGCCGAGTCCGGCGACGCCGAAGCGGCCATGCTCGGCTCGGCAGCCAAAAAACAGCCCAAGACAGCCGCCCCCCTGCTCCACGCCGTGGAGGACATCCTGGCCGCCACCGCCGACGACGGGGCCAGCCCCTCGGCCCAGTCCCTGGCCGAGCTCGCCGAATCGGTGCTCACGGGCACGGGCAAGGAGCGCACCCTGGACGACCTGCGCGGCGCCAACGGCGTGGCCCTGCGCGAGACCGTGCGCGCGCCGCTCACGCGCATCCTGGAATACGCCTACAACCCGGACATCCCCTCCTACCTCATGCTGCCCTCGGTGGTGCGCCTGTCGGGCTGGTATCCGGACAGCGACATCCTGAACCAGGACAAGCCGCTCTGCGAGCAGCTGCCCGCGCCGGACGCGCCCCTGGTGCTCCACGGCCGGGAATTCGAGGAGATCACGCCGGACCTGTTCTCCGGGGGCTACTACCGCTACGACATGAAGCGCCTGCTGGTCCTGTACAAGCACAAGGGCCGCAACGTGTTCGTGTCCGTAGCCCTGCAGGACGGCCCCTCGGAAGTGGGGCGCAAGGGCGTGGTCCTGGACGACGGCAAATGGGAATATTTCTACTCCGGCATCGAGGGCCTGACCAAGGGCGGCATCGGCTGGATGAGCACCTACATGTACGAGGCCATGTCCGTGGCCGTGTACGTGGAGAACCCCGACGGCACCACCACCAACACGGTGTACAAGTGGCTGCGCGCGGGGTGGGCCGGCATGAACGTGGTGCGGCCCAAGCACATCCTGGCGGGCTGCCGCCGCTACGCCCAGGCCTTCCGAACGGTCATCGAGTCCCGGCTCCTGCCCGCCGCGAACCAGCTGGCGGCCAAGGCCCGCGAGTTCTGGGACCTGTCCGAGCAGGAGCTGGACCGCCGCATCAGGAACTACGCCCGCAGCATGGAGCAGCTCTTCAAGCAGTACCCGGACTCCGGGGCCGAGAGCTTCGCCAAGCTAGTCAAGGACGGCGGCTACGCCAAGGTCCTGGACACGCGCGAGGAGCGCGTGAGCACCCTGCTGTTGGAATACCTCAAGGACAAGCTCGGCTCCCCAAGCCTGCTACGGGGCTAGCAGGCCGCCCCAAAACAGCGATCTGCTGCGTCGCTTCGCTGCTGCGAAAAATTCAAACCCTCACGTAGCGTAAGCGCGGGGAGTACGCTTCGGTCTTGAATTTTTCTTGCGCCTTGCATCTCACTATTCTGGAACGGCCTGCATAAATATTATTCCAGGCTTCCAGAGGACCACAATATGTTCGCCTCGGGGCCGGGTTTTCCCGGCCCCGCTCGTTTGGGGCCCGGGCCTTGCCTTGGGCCGGGCCTGGGGGTACTCAGGTCCCATTCGCGATCCATCCCGAGGGAACCCCCATGCTCAGACGTTTTGCGCCGCTCCTCTTCGCCGTGCTCCTCCTCACCCCGGCTCCGGCCCGGGCCGAGGCCCTGCGCATGGGCGTGCTGCCCGTGCTGGACACCCTGCCCCTGCGGGTGGCCATGGCCGACGGCCTGTTCGCGGCCCACGGCCTGGACGTGGAGCTGGTGCCCTTCGCGAGCGCCATGGAGCGCGACACGGCCATGGCCAGCGGCGAGCTGGACGGCTATTTCGGGGACATGATCGCCACCCTGACCCTGATCCGCGCGGGCGTGCCCATGCGCATGGTCACGGTGTCCTACGCCACCACCCCGGGCAGGCGCATGTTCGCCCTGGCCGCCTCGCCCAAGGGCGCCAAGGCGGGCGCGCCCCTGGGCTATTCCAGCACCACGATCATGGAATTCCTCCTGGACCTCATGGCCCCGGGCGACACGGCGGCGGGCCGGACCTTCACGCGCATGGAGGTCAAGAAGATCCCCATCCGCATGCAGATGCTCCTGGCCGGGCAGCTGGGCTACGCCATCCTGCCCGAGCCCCTGGCCGCCCTGGTGGAATCGCGCGGGGGCGAGATCCTGGGCACGGACGCGGACCTGGGCATCCCGCTCACGGTGATCTGCCTGTCCAGGGCGCGCATGGACGCGCGGGAAGCCTTCATGGCGGCTTACGCCGAGGCCCTCGCTTCCCTGCGCGACAAGCCCGAGGCCCATCGCGGACTCATGGTCCGGGCCTGCCGAGTGCCCAAGTCCCTGGCGGCGGACTTCCCCCTGCCCGCGTTCCCCGAGCCGCACCTGCCCTCGCCCGAGTCCGTGGGCCAGGTCCAGGGCTGGATGCTGAAGAAGGGCCTGCTGGACGCGCGCCTGCCCTACGCGGAGCTGGTGGGGGACTAGGGTGCTGGAAGCCCGCGAACTGGCCAAGGCCTTTGCGGGCCGCGACGTGGTCGGCGGCGTGTCCTTCACCCTGGCCCAGGGCGAGACCCTGGCCGTGGTGGGGCCGTCGGGCTGCGGCAAGACCACGCTCCTGTACATGCTCTGCGGGCTCACGGCCCCCAGCTCCGGCCAGGTGCTCCTGGGCGGCGGTCCCGTCAGCGGCCCCAGCCGCGACATCGCCATCATCCTGCAGGACTACGGCCTGCTGCCCTGGAAGACCGTGTTGGACAACGTGGGCCTGGGCCTGCGCATCCAGGGCGCGCCCCGGGCCGAGCGCGAAGCCGCCGCCCGGGCCATGCTCGCGGAGATGGGCCTGGCCGGGCGCGAAAACGACTACCCCGCGCGCCTGTCCGGCGGCGAACAGCAGCGCGTGGCCATCGCCCGGGCCCTGGCCGTGCGGCCCCGCCTGCTGCTCATGGACGAACCCTTTTCCTCCCTGGACTTCATCACCCGCGAAAAGCTGCAGCAGGCGCTGCTGGCCACCTGGCAGCGGCGCGGCGCGCCCTACGTGCTGGTGACCCACAGCGTGGAGGAGGCCGTGTTCCTGGGCCGCCGCATCCTGGTCATGGGCGGGGACCCGGCGCACGTCACGGCCCGCGTGGACAACCCGGCCTTCGCCAGCCCCGGGCACCGCGACGCCCCGGCCTTCCACGAGACCGCCCGCGCCGTGCGCGCGGCCCTGGCGGAGGCAAGCTGATGCGCGCGGCCCTGCGCTACGCCCTGGTGGTCCTGATCATCCTCGGGGCCTGGGAGCTCCTGGCCCTGGGCCCGGCCGGGGATGTGCTGCCGCGCCCCGGGGCCGCCCTGGCCGCGTTCCTGGGCCAGCTGGGGGAACCCGCCTTCTGGGGCCACGCCCGGGCCAGCGCCCTGCGCGCCTGCGCGGCCATGGCCCTGGCCTGGGGCCTGGCCTTCCCCCTGGGCATCCTCATGGGCAGCCTCCCGCGCCTGGACGCGGCCCTGGCGCCCTTCGTGTTCCTGACCTACCCCGTCCCCAAGATCGTGCTTTTGCCCGTGTTCCTGCTGCTCCTCGGCCTGGGCGAGACCTCGCGCGTGGCCATGATCTGCCTGATCCTGGCCTACCAGATCCTGGTCACCACCCGCGACGGGGTACGCACCATCAATCCCAAGTACCTGGACACCATCCATTCCCTGGGCGGCGGCTACGGCCACGCGCTCAGGCACGTGCTCCTGCCCGCGGCCCTGCCCCACGGGTTCACGGCCCTGCGCCTGGGCACGGGAACGGCCGTGGCCGTGCTCTTCTTCGTGGAGAGCTTCGCCACGCAGCAGGGCCTGGGCTGGTTCATCATGGACGCCTGGGGCCGCCTGGACTTCGAGGAGATGTTCGCGGGCATCTTCGGCATGAGCGCCCTGGGCGTCCTGCTCTACGAGATCACCAACGCCCTGGAAAAACGTGCCTGCCGCTGGCGCGGCTGACGGTCTGCCCACAAACGCACGTCTGCTTCGTTGCTTCGGAAAAGGCAAAACCTCGCGTAGCGGAAGCGTTGGGATACGCGTCGGTCTTGCCTTTCCCTCGCGCCTTGCATCCGCACATTTGTGAACAGACCGTCACTGACTGCACTTCGAAACCCGCCTCTCCTGTCTCCCCCTGTTCCCACGCGCCCGGCAAGGCCGAAGCGCGAAACCGTGTTTCGTCTGCAATTTTACATTATCAAAGTTGATAATTCTGAATTAATGCTAAAACTCCGCATAATCATCTGCTTATTGTCAATTTCTACGAATTTCGTTCTTGACATTGCCGGGCCGCTGGAATTAGCTGAAAGCACCATGAAAAAGAACTGCATAGACGACGTGGACCGGCAGATACTGGACTTGTTGCAGAACAACGCCCGCATTTCCAACGCGGAGATCGCCCGGCGCGTGGGCAAGGCGCCCTCGGCCGTCCTGGAGCGCATCCGCAAGCTGGAGAAGAACGGCGTAATCCTGGCCTACGAGACGCGCGTGGACCCCAAGGCCCTGGGCCTGGGGCTGACCGCCTTCTCCTTCGTGCATGCCGAGGACGCCGTGGGCTCCACGCGCTCGGGCCAGGCCCTGGCCGAGCTGCCCGAGGTTCTGGAGGTGCACCACACCGCCGGACAGGACGCCTATCTCATCAAGGTCCGCGTCGCCGACACCGAGGAACTGGGAGAGCTGCTGCGCAAGATCGGCAGCATAGAGAGCGTGCGCGACACGCGCTCCACCATCGTCCTGGGCTCCGTGAAGGAGACCATCGGCCCGAAAATCATATCCCAACCATAAGGCAACACAGGGGAATCCGCATGAACAGCCAGGAACTCGACGCCGAAATCGTGGAACGCGGCAGGGCCTTTTTCGCCAGCATCAGCGGCGAAGCGCCGTCCATCTTCAACAAGGGCTGGTGGACCGGCAAGGTCATGGACTGGTCCATGAAGAACGAGGATTTCAAGGTCAAGCTCTTCCGCTTCGTGGACGTGCTGCCCACCCTGACCACCACGGAATCCCTGACCCGCCACATCGAGGAATACTTCGCCTCGGACGGCGGGGAGCTGCCCCCGGTGATGAAGGCGGGGCTCAAAAGCGCCGGCCTGGCGGGCAAGCTGGGCGGCAAGCTCATGGCCAAGGCCATCTCCTCCAACATCGAGAAGATGGGCCGCCAGTTCATCGTGGGCCAGGACGCCCGCGAGGCCGTGAAGAACATCATCAAGCTCCGCAAGGACGGCTTCGCCTTCACCATCGACATCCTGGGCGAGGCCACCATGAGCGAGGCCGAGGCCGAGGCGCGCCTGCAGGAGCACCTCGACCTCCTGGACGCCCTGGCCGAGGCCCAGTCCAAGCTCACGCCCCTGGACGACAAGGGCAACGGCCTGGACTGGGGCGGCGAGCCCATGATCAACCTGTCCATCAAGCCCACGGCCTTCTATTCCCAGATCAAGGCCCGGGACGTGGACGGCTCGGTGCAGGCCCTGTTCGACCGCATCGCCCCGGTCTACCGCCGGGTCATCGACATGGGCGGGGCCATGTGCATCGACATGGAGTCCCTGGAATACCGCGAGATCACCATCGAGCTGTTCAAGCGCCTGCGCTCCTACGACGAATTCAGGAGCCACCCGCACCTGGGCATCGTCTTCCAGACCTACCTCACCTGCACCGACGACGACGTGCGCAACATGATCGCCTGGGCCCGGGACGAGAACCTGCCCATCACCATCCGCGTGGTCAAAGGCGCTTACTGGGACTTCGAGACCGTGCGCGCCAAGCAGAACGGCTGGGACGTGCCCGTGTACACCATAAAGGCCGAGTCCGACGCGGCCCACGAGCGCAACACCCGCTACATCCTGGAAAACAACGATATCTGCCGTCTGGCCTGCGCGTCGCACAACGTGCGCACCATAGCGGCGGTGCAGGAGACCGCCCTGGCCCTGGGCGTGCCCGAGGACCGCTACGAGTTCCAGGTGCTCTACGGCATGGCCGAGCCCGTGCGCGTGGGCCTCAAGAACGTGGCCAAGCGCGTGCGCCTCTACTGCCCCTACGGCGAGCTCATCCCGGGCATGGCCTACCTGGTGCGCCGCCTCCTGGAGAACACTGCCAACGAGTCCTTCCTCAAGCAGAGCTTCGCCGACGAGGCCGACGTGCAGCGCCTCCTGGAAGACCCGGCCGCCACCGCCCAGCGCGAGCGCGAGGCCAAACAGGCCAAGGCCGCCGAGCCCGGCCAGGGCCTGCCGCCCTTCGAGAACGAGCCCCCGGCGGACTTCACCATCCCGGCCGTCCGCGCGGCCTACGCCGAGGCCGTGCAGGCCGTGCGCGAAAACGGCGGCGGCACCTATCCCCTGTTCATCGGCGGCCAGGACGTGACCACCGCCGAGACCCTGCCCTCCTACAACCCGGCGGACACCGACGAGATCATCGGCCACGTCTGCCAGGCGGGCACCGCGGAGATCGACCGCGCCCTGGCCGCCGCCAGGGACGCCCTGCCCGCGTGGCGCGCCGCCGCGCCCGGGGAGCGCGCCGCCTATCTGGTCAAGGCGGCGGCCTACATGCGCGAGCACATCTTCGAGATGAGCGCCCTGCAGACCCTGGAGGTGGGCAAGCAGTGGGATCAGGCCTACGCCGACCTGGGCGAGGCCATCGACTTCCTGGAATACTACGCCCGCGAGATGATCCGCCTGGGCCAGCCGCGCCGCATGGGCAGCGCTCCGGGCGAGCTGTCCCTGTACCAGTACCGCGGGAAGGGCATCGCCGCGGTCATCGCGCCCTGGAACTTCCCCATGGCCATCTCCTGCGGCATGTGCGCCGCGGCCATAGTCACGGGCAACTGCGTGCTCTACAAGCCCTCGGGCCTGTCCTCCGTGGTGGGCCGGGGCCTGGTGGACGCCTTCAAGGCCGCGGGCCTGCCCGACGGCGTGTTCAACTACACCCCGGGCAAGAGTTCGGTCATGGGCGACTACCTGGTGGGCCACAAGGACGTGCACATGGTGGCCTTCACCGGCTCCATGGAGGTGGGCCTGCACATCATGAAGACCGCCGCCGTGCCCGCGCCCGGCCAGCTCCAATGCACCAAGGTCATCGCCGAGATGGGCGGCAAGAACGCCATCATCGTGGATGACGACGCCGAGCTGGACGAGGCCATCAGCCACACCATCTATTCGGCCTTCGCCTTCCAGGGCCAGAAGTGCTCGGCCTGCTCGCGGGTCATCGTGCTGGACGCGGTGTACGACAAGTTCGTGTCCCGCCTGGTGGAGGCGGCCCGCTCCCTGCGCCTGGGCCCGGCCGAGGACCCGGCCTGCTCCATGGGCCCGGTGGTGGACCGCGCGGCCCAGAAGAGCGTCACGGACTACGCCGGCCTGGCCGCCCAGGAGGGCAACCTGCTCGTGAAGCGCCTGCCCGAGGGCGTGGACCTGGACAAGGCCTGTTACGCGCCCCTGACCATCGTGGACGGCATCACCCCGGAGCAGCGCATCGCCCAGGAGGAGGTCTTCGGCCCGGTGCTGGCCGTGATGCGTGCGGAGGACTTCGACGAGGCCCTGGACATGGCCAACTCCACCAAGTTCGCCCTCACGGGCGCGGTGTTCAGCCGCAGCCCCGAGAACCTGAACAAGGCCCGCACGGGCTTCAACGTGGGCAACCTGTACCTGAACCGCAACTGCACCGGCGCCCTGGTGGAGCGCCATCCCTTCGGCGGCTACAACATGTCGGGCATCGGCTCCAAGGCCGGCGGCCCGGACTACCTGCTGCAGTTCATGGACCCCTACGTGGTCTGCGAAAACACCATGCGGCGGGGGTTTGCGCCCATTGAGGAAGGCGACGACTGGATTTAGACCGTTGAAAACCGCACGCCCGCCGCGTTGCTGCGGGAAATGCGACCCCTCGCGTATGGGGAGTACAGCTCTGCTCTCGATATCTGTAAGGCTCGAAGACTCGCCTAACAGCTAGTCGGTCGTCGGCCTCGCATTTCCCTTGCGCCTTGCGCTCGCACGCTTTTGAACGGCCTAGCGAACCACCCCAAAACGCACACGATCCCCCCGCTTCGGCGGGGGGATCGTGTGCGTCGCGCGCATTTACATCCTTGGCAAATATATAGATTCCAGTATGTTATAAAAAACAAACATTTCCCTTCGGCACGCGCCTTGCTCCTGTGCGCCCATGCTGCAATTAATTCCCCCAAGGAGACTCCCCCGCGTGCGCCTGACGTTTCTCTTTCTGTTCCTGACTCTCCTGGCCGTGTATGGAATCGACTCCCTGACCACCCCGCCCGTGAAGGCCGGAAAACTGCAATGGTCCGACAGGGTCTACGTGCGCATGGAGGGCAGATTCTGCCCCCTGTTTTTCCCGGCCGAAGACCTCCGCTGAGCAAACCGCCCCAAAACAGCGATCTGCGGCGTCGCTTCGCTGCTGCGGGAAATTCAAACCCTCGCGTACGGGAGTACGCGTCGGTCTTGACAATTTTACCGGAAAGCAAAATTGGTCGACGCAGCGAAGCGCGTCGCCCGCAGGGGCGCTGGCCAGGACGGCCAGCGAACAATTCCTTGCGCCTTGCATCTCACCATTTTGGAACGAGCTGCTCGCACTAGCCGAAGCAAAAAGCCCCGGTCCGCAGGGACCGGGGCTTTGTCGTCTCACCGGGTGAGGAGCGGCGCTAGTCTTCGCCGTCCTGCTCGTCGATGCCGGGCTTGAGCAGCCGGGCCACGGCGTAGCCGCCCGCGATGTTCTTGAGGTTCGTGAAGCCCTTCTCGCGCAGGAAGAGCTGGCTCTCGTAGGAGCGCAGGCCCGTGTTGCAGAACACGTGCAGCCGCTTGTCCCGGGGCAACTCGTCGTAGCGGTCGGGCAGGTCGTCCTGGGGCAGGGTGATCCAGCGGTCCCCGTAAATGGCCTGCATCTTCTTGGACACGGACTCGGCCCGCACGTCCACGAACACGTTGTCCTCGTCCTTCAGCATCTCCAGGAACTTCACGGCGTCCACGGGCTCGCTGTAGCCGTCCAGGATATTCTTGAGGGCGTTGCCCGCGGCGTTCACGATGTCCATGGCCGAGGCGAAGGGCGGGGCGTAGCCCACCTCCAGGTTGGAGATGTCGTCCAGGTCGGGCTTGTACTTGAGCAGCGCGGCCACCGCGTCCACCCGGGCCTTGACCGCGTCGCCCGCCGGGCCCACGGCCTCGATGCCCAGCACGCGGCGGGTGGTGCGGTCGGCGATGAGCGTCATGTACATCAGCTCGTTGCCCGGGAAGAAATGCGCCCGGTCGGCCATGACCACCAGGGCGGCCTCGGCGTCGAACCCGGCCTCGCGGGCCTGCTTCAGCGTCAGGCCCGCCTTGGCCGCGCCCAGGTCGAAGACCTTGATGCAGAAGGTGCCCACCGCGCCCTCGAAGCGCTCGTTGCCCCCGGCCACGTTGGTGCCGATGACCCGGCCCTGGCGGTTGGCCAGGGAGCCCAGGGGCAGGTAGGTGGAGCCTCCGGTGATCAGGTTGCGCACCTCGCAGCAGTCGCCGCCCGCATAGATGCTCGGGTCGGACGTGCGCATGCGCGCGTCAACGAGCAGCCCGCCGAAGGGCCCCACGGCCAGCCCGGCGTCCACGGCGATCTGCGTGTTGGGGCGCGCGCCCACGCCGAAGATCACCAGCTGGCAGGGGATCTCGCCCTTGTCCGTCTTCACCGAGGCAACGCGGCCCTCGGCGTCGCCCGTGATCTCCATGAGCCGGGTGCCGAGCATGACCCGCACGTCGTTGTCGCGCATGTGATTTTCCAGCATCAGAGCCAGGTCCGGGCCCATGGCCTGGGGCAGGATGTGGTCGCACATCTCCACCACCGTGGTCTCGATGCCCCACAGAGCGGTCAGGGCCTCGGCCATCTCCAGGCCGATGGCGCCGCCGCCCACCACCACGGCGCTGTCGATCCGGCCCTCGCTGATCTTGTCCTTGAGCAGCACGGCCTTGTGCAGGTTGGCCACGGTGTGCACGCCCTCCAGGTCCGCGCCGGGCACGGGCGGCACGAAAGGCGAGGAGCCCGTGGCGAAGACCAGGGTGTCGTAGGCCAGGTCGTATTCCTCGCCCGAGTCGAGATTTCTCACGCGGACGCTCTTGGCCTTGCGGTCCACGGACAGGGCTTCGGTGCGGGTGCGCACGTCCACGCGCTTGTAGCGGCCGAAGAACGCGGGGTCGCGCACGGCGTGGTAGACCGTGGAGCAGAGCTCCTTGGCGTCCTGGATGTCTCCGCTCACATAATAGGGAATGCCGCAGCCGCCGTATGAGATGACCGAATCCCGGTCCACGACGATGATTTCGGCTTCCGGGTCCAGCCGCCGGGCGCGGCAGGCCACCTTGGGCCCCAGGGCCACGGCTCCGATGATGACTATCTTCCTCGGCATGGATTGTTCTCCTTGCGTCTGAGTATCCGCGCCTCCGGGCCGGACGCGGCCAGGCGGTGGAGGGAACAGGAATGGGAAGTCCGGTTCGTAGCACGATGGCCCGCGTTTTTGAACCCCGCGCGGGGGCGGGCCCCCGGCGGCTTCGCGTCAGGGGTAACCAACCTGAAAGACAGGGGAGAAGTCTAGCGGCTGAGCCAGAGGGCCGCGCCCGAAAGCTCCCGGCGCACGGTGTCGCTGGCCGAACCCATGAACAGGCGGGGGAACCGGCCCTGGCCCGTGCCCGTGCGGCCCATGGCCACGGCCGCGTGGCGGCCCTCCCGGGCCTCGCGTAGGATGGCCCCGGGCACGTCGGCCCCGCGCACCAGACGCGCGTCGATGCGCTCCTCGGGCAGGCCGTTGTCCAGGAGCGCGGCCATGCCCGCCCCCAGGGCCTCCCGGCCCTGGGCCTCGCCGTCCTCGCCCTCGGGCGCCACGGTGTACAGGGTCACCCTGTGCCTGGCCTCGTGCTCCAGCATGAAGCCCACGTGGTCGGCCATGGCCAGGCTGGACGCGGAGCCGTCCATGCACAGGAGCACGCCCGAGCGTTCCTCCTCCACCTCCCGGCAGATCCACAGGGGCGCGCCCGCGTAGTCCTCCAGCACCTCGCGCCCCACGCCGTCGCCAAAGGCCTGCTCCAGCCAGTCCACGCCCGGCGGACCCATGGCCACGGCGTCGTACAAGCCCTGTTCGCTCTCCATGATCACGTCGCGCACCGACGCGTAGCGCTTGAACAGGGTCTTGACGCGCATGCCCGAGCCTTCGAAGCCGTGGCCGCAGAGCAGGCGGCGGGCCCGCTCCAGCCCCCGGTCGGCCTCCCGGTCCTTAGGGCCAACGCCGCAGCTCAGGTCCCGGACGCTGGCGCCCGTGTCCCCGGGCAGCAGCCGCCCCGGGTTGGTCACAGTATGGAAGAAGGTCAGGCTGAGGTGCTCGGGCGCGGCGAAAAAGCCCAGGATGAAGCGGACCTCGTCCAGGGTCTCGGCGCCCTCGCCCATGACGACCAGCAGATTCTTGTCCATGGCGGCCTCCATCCCACGCGGTCAGTCGTAGGACAGTCGATACGCGGCCACGGCGAAGCAGACCGCGCTGATGAGTACCTGGAACAGGATGGCCGTCCAGAAGCCCGTGGGCGACTCCTTGCGCACGATGGACAGCATCCGGGACTGAACGCGCCCGGTCTTCAGGGCCGAGCGCACCAGATTCAGGTTTACCAGGCCCAGCAGGATGAATCCAGCCACGAGAACGTATTTCATGCGTTCCTCCCAGGGGAATTGCGGGTCGGGACAGGGGCCTGCATACACCGCCCGCGCGCACCCGGCAAGCCGGCTCGGTTGACCCCCGTGCGCTTTTGGGTATTCTGCCCCTCATTCAGCCAAAGGAGCCGCACGTGGCCAAGAAGAATGACAACGGACTCTCGCGCCGGGACTTCCTGTTCGCCGGGCTGCGCAAGGTCCGCCGCGAGAGCGGGGAGCCGGAGCCCAGGCGGGACTTCGGATCCCTGGCGGCGGCCACGGAGGGGGTGAGCAAGGACGATGCCGCCCGCGCCAAGGAAGCCTTCGCCCAGGGCAACGCCGCCTTCGCCCGCGCGGACTACGAAGCCGCCGCCCCCCTGTACAGGGAATGCATCCAGCTCTTCCCCGCGCACCTGGAGGCCCGCAAACGCGTGGCCTACTGCCACTACCGCCTGGGCCGCTACGTCCAGGCCCGGGTGGAGTTCGACCGCGTGCTGCGCGAGGCGGGCAAGGACAACTTCTCCTCCCTGTACCTGGGCCTCGCGCACTGCCGCCTGAACAAGCCGGACAAGGCCGTGGAGGCCTGGGAGGGATACTTCAACCCCGACGAAGTGCGCATCATGCGCGAACTGAACGTGCAGACCGCGCTCCTCAAATCCCCGGAGCCCCCGGACATCGCCGCCGTGGCCGACGAGGTGGAAGAAGCCATCCAAGCCCGCAAGGAAGAATTGCTGCAAGAAGAAAGCTGACAGGCTGTTCCAGAATGTGCGAGTGCAAGGCGCAAGGGAAATGCAAGGCCGACGCAGACCCCGTACGCGAGGTTTGCATTTTCCGCAGCAACGCAGCAATCGTGCGTTCTGGGACAGCCTGTCTTAGCGCGGCCTCGCCGGGGGGGCCCCGGCCTGACGGATGGATTTCTCCACGTTGAGACGCGATTCCTCTTTCCTGACCCGGGCTTCCATGAGGTTCCGCTGGTCCAGGTAGCGGTTCTTGGCCTGCACCGAGCGCTGGGCAAGGGCTCCGGAAAGCAGGCACAAGGGCGCGAGCACGTAGAGCACCCACCACTCCTGCATGACCACCCCGATCCAGCCGGCCCCGCCCAGCAGCATCAGCAGGACGCCCGAGCCGTAGTCCCCGAAATAGGTCTGGCCCAAACCGGGCAGCAACAGGGAAAGCAGAAAGGCCACGTTGGGGTCGCGGCGCTGGCTGAGCGCCTTGTTGGTGCGCACGGCCATGCGAGCCAGGTGTTCGCGCTGCACGGGGTTCAGGGGCTTGATCCCGGGGCCGACGGTCACGGGCCCGTTTCCGGACTCGTCATCCGTCTGCCGAGGCGCGGACAGGCGCACGCGCGCCCCGCCCGCGTCGTCCCAGGGCACCTTGCCGCGCACCAGCACCCGGCCGGGCTCGGCGGGCTTGGGCCTGGGGGCCGGGGCGGGCTTGGGGGCGGGAGGGCTTTTCGGGGGCGCGGCGGCCTCGGGCTCGGCCGGGGCTGGGGGCCCGTTCTCCACGCGCTCCAAGAGCTCCCGCATCTCGCGCCGGAACTGCTCCTCGCCCAGATAGCCCTCGTCCCTGAGCTGTTCCAGCTCGCGGACGGCCTCGGATACGGATTTGTCGCTCATGTCTATCCCACAACTCCCGTGCCCGCGCGGTGAGCCGCGCGGGGGACCCGACTATGCCCCAACACAAGGGATTCAGGCAAGGCCGCCTTGCCAAGCCCGGGCCTTGCGGCTTAAGCTGGTAAACTGCGGCGACAGACCCGAGCGGCGGCAACACGCGGCACACAGGAGGCCCCATGCCCTTCATCGAATGGGACGAACGCATGACCGTGGGCGTCGAGGAGATCGACGACCAGCACAAAAAGCTCCTGGCCATCATCAACACCCTGCACGAGGCCTGCTCCCAGGGCTGCAACCCCGAGGCCGTGGGCCGGGCCGCCGAGGAACTCACCGAATACACCCGTTACCATTTCACCACGGAAGAGCGCTATATGACGGCCTGCGACTATCCGGAACAGGAACGGCATCTTGAGGAGCACATGGAGTGCAACCTCAAGGCCCTGGACTTCTTCTCCGACCACGTGGCGGAGATCAACCCCAAGCTGGGCAAGGAGATCCTGGTCTTTCTCAAGGACTGGCTGGTCAACCACATCCTCAAGACCGACCGCAGGCTGGGACGCTGCCTGGGCAAAAACCTCGATCAAACTCCATGACGCAACTCTTTCCCAGAATCATGGAAAGCGGAGCCGACGTCTTCGACTGGCTGCACCACCGCTGGGACCGCGAATCCACCCAGCGCATCCTGGTCACGGCCATGGCCTTCTGCTTCCTGGGCGTGTTGGCGGCCGTGGAGGCGGACCGCCTGGGCCTGCTCCCGGCGCACCTCTCGCGCATCGTGCCGGACAACCCGTTCTACGCGGTGAACGCGGCCTTCACCCTGCTGCTGGTGCTGGAGGTGGCGGGCATGATCTTCGTGCTGCCCTGCTCCTTTTCCCGCTCCATGGGCAAGCAGTTCGAGATCCTGTCCCTGATCCTGTTGCGCAACGCCTTCAAGGAGCTGGTGAACCTGCAGGAACTGGTGAGCATGCCCCAGCACCTGGACATCATCCTGCGCATCCTCTGCGACGGGTTCGGGGCCCTGGCCGTGTTCCTGATGCTCCTCTACTACCGCCGCATAACCGAAAACAGGGACCGCGTGCGCAACGGCGCGGCCCTGTATTCCTTTGTGGTGGCCAAAAAGGTCCTGGCCCTCATCCTCCTGGGAACCTTCACCGGGCTGGGGCTGTTCAACGCCTGGCAGATGGCCATGGGCCGCGAATTGGTACACTTCTTCCTGGTCTTCTACACGGTGCTGATCTTCTCGGACATCTTCGTGGTCATCATCGCCCAGCGCTTCCTGCATTCCTTCGAGGCGGTGTTCCGCAATTCGGGCCTGGCCCTGGCCACCCTGCTCATCCGCCTGGCCCTGGCCTCGCCGCCCTACTGGAACACTGCGCTGGGCGTGTGCGCGGCGGTGTTCGCGGTCTGCCTGGGGCTTATCTACAAGATGTTCCACGTCCGCGCCGACATCTAGCGGACGGGCCACAAGTGTGCGGATGCAAGGCGCAAGAACGCCGCAAGTCCGACGCGTATCCCAATACGTGAGGATTTGCGGCGTTCGCAGAAACGCGGCATCCGCACACTTGTGGCCCGTCCGCTACGCGGGGCCCTTGCGCGGGAAGAAGGAAAGACAGCAGCCTGCGCAGCTTGGGGGGGAAGACTGTGCGCAGGCCGCACAAAAATTGTGGGATGCGAAGCGCGGAGAAATGCGGGGCCGCATTTCCCGAAGCAATGAAATGGATCGTTTGGGACGGGCCGCGTTAGGCGTCGCGGTCCAGCTTGCCCTTGCGGGCCTCGTCGTCCCTTGCCCGGGCCTCAAGCACGTCCCGGAAACGCCTGGCGGCCTGGTTCCTGGCCCGCAGCAGAAAGAACAGGGCCACGCCAGCGGCCAACACGGCCAGCACCCAACTCATGAGCCACCTCCCCGCTTTCCCCCGCGCGCGGCGCGCGCGGGGCAAGCCTCGTCCCCGTCCGGTTCGCAGGCCCGCTCCTTCCAGCGGTCCAGCTCGTCGCGGTACGCCGAGACCGGAACGTCGAGCCCGCAGGACCTGCAGACCACCCTGGCGGCGGCTCAGCGGCCCTTGAGCTCGGCCTTGCCGCCGCAGGCCCGGCACTCGAACGAAACATCTTCCATGGCGGGACAATGCCTCAAATTCCCGCACCGGGCAATGCGCGGCCCGTGCAAAGCCATCCCCGTTGAACATGCCCGGGCTTTGGGCTACCCTCCGGTCCCGGTTCCCCGCATTCCGGCCTGGAGGCCCTGATGATTTCCGCCATTGTCCCGGTATTCGCCGTCATTCTGCTGGGCTACGCCCTGTCCCGCTTCCATTTTCCGGGCGACGCCTTCTGGCCCCTGGCCGAGCGCATCACCTACTACGTGCTCTTTCCCGCGCTCTTGGTGAGCAAGCTGGCCCCGGCGGACCTGGGCGGCGGCGCCCCGGCCCTGGCCATGGCCACGTTCTGCGCGGCCCTGGTCCTGGGCGGCATCCTCCTCGCGCTGCGCAGGCGGCTGGGCTTCGACGGCCCGGCCTTCTCCTCGGTCTTCCAGGGCAGCGTGCGCATGAACACCTACATCGGCCTGGCCGGGGCCGCGGCCCTGTACGGGGACCTGGGCATCACCCTGTCGGCCGTGGTCATCCTGGGCACGGTGATCCTCAACAACCTGATGTGCGTGACCGTGGTGGCCCGGCACGGAGCCGCGCGCAACGGCCACGGCGCGGGCCTGCTCATGGAGGTGCTGCGCAACCCGCTGATCCTGGGCTGCGGGGCCGGCCTAGCGCTGAACGCCTCGGCCCTGCCCCTGCCCGGGGTATTCTTCGAGACCCTGGACGTGCTCAGCCGCGCGGCCCTGCCCATGGGCCTCCTGGCCGTGGGCGCGGGCCTGCGCTTCTCGCACATGGGCAGCGACGCCCGGGGCATCGCCGCGGCCATCGTCTGCGGACTAATTGTCTTTCCCCTGCTGGCCGCCGGGTCCTGCATGCTCTTCGGCGTGCACGGCGAGGCCCGCGCCGTGGCCGTGCTCTTCGCGGCCCTGCCCACGGCGTCCTCGTCCTTCATCCTGGCCCGGCAGCTGGGCGGGGACACGGAGCTCATGGCCTCCATCATCACCGTGCAGACCATGGCCTCGGCCCTGACCATTCCCACGGCCATGGCCCTTCTGGCGTAACGACAGGGATTATTCGGGCTTGGCCGCCAGGGCGGCGGCCTCCTCGGGAAGCACGGCCGAGGCGTTGCGCCCCAGGGCGATCAGGCACCAACCCGCCACGGCGCGGCGCCTGGAGCCCGGCACCTCGTACCCGGGCACGAACACGGAATGCGCCGAGCCGCCCAGGGACGGAGCCAGGTTCTTGAGGGAGCATTCGCGGCCGCGATGGCTCTCGAAGGCGAATTCGTCGCGCCCGGGAACCCGGCAGCCCAGGACCAGGAGATAGGCCGCCGCGAAGCGCGAGGCCACGAAGGACACCTCGTCGAAAAAGCGCCGCTCCGCCCCGCCGCCAGCGGCGTTCAGCACCACCAGCACGTCCTTGTCCAAGAGATAGGGCTTGTCCGTCTCCACCAGGCCCAGGAACTGGGCGGGCGTGACGTTGTGCAGATAGGCGTTCTTGGCTTGGCCGGCGCTGTTCATGGCCCGGTGGCAGAGTTCGCTCTTGGGCTCGCAGGCCAGTATCTCGCGCTGGGGGAAGCGCCTGGCCAGGTGCACGGCAAGGTCGGCGGCTCCGTCCCCGGCACACAGGGCGTACTCGCAGTTCTCCAGGAGCCCCGCCACCATGCGGCCCAGCGAAGGGTCCTTTTCCAGGGCCTCGGCCCGCGCGCCGGCCCTGCCGAACAATCTTCTCAAGAAGCCTGCCATCTGGTCCCGCCGGTTGCAATGTCCATGGCGCAGTTGACCACAATGCGGACCGTGCAGGCAAGGGGCGAAAAATTTACCCACGCCCCAGGCCGCTACATGGCCTGCTCGAACAGTCTCCTGACGTCTTCCAGGGTGGGCTTGCGCGGGTTGGTGGCCATGCAGGGGTCGTTGAGGGCCAGTTCGGCCAGCTTGTCCAAGTCCTTGGAGCTCACGCCCAGGGCGGACAAGCGCTTGTCCACGCCCACGGCGCGCTTCAGGGAGCGCACGGCCTCGATGAGCGCCTCGCGGCCCTGTTCGCTGTCCAGGCCCGCGACCTCGACGCCCAGGGCCCCGGTCACGTCCATGTAAAGCTCGGGCGCGGAGTCGAAGTTGAAGGCCGCCACCACGTCCAGGAGCAGGGCGTTGCACAGGCCGTGGGGCAGGTCCGCGTGGCCGCCCAGGCTGTGGGCCATGCTGTGCACCGCGCCGAGGATGGCGTTGGAGAACCCGAGGCCCGCGTACATGCTGGCCAGCATCATGGCCTCGCGCGCGGCCCTGTCGCCGCCATCGGCCACGGCCCGGGCCAGGTTCGCGCCCACAAGGCGCACCGTCTCCAGGGAGAAGAGCCTGGTCACGGGCGAGCTCTCCCGGGACACGTAGGCCTCCATGGCGTGGGTCAGCACGTCCAGGCCGGTGTTGGCCGTGAGGCTCGGGGGCATGGTCATGGTGACGTCGGGGTCCACCAGGGCCAGATGGGGGATCATGGTCTTGGAGATGATGGCGATCTTCACCCAGCGTTCCGTGTCCGTGATGATGGCGAACTGGGAGACCTCGGCGGCGCTGCCCGCCGTGCTGGGCACGCAGACCAGGGGCGGGCCGGGCTTCTCCACCTTGTCCTGGCCCTCGAAGTCCAGGACGTGGCGGTTGTTGGTCACCACCACGCCGATGGCCTTGGCGCAGTCCAGGGGGCTGCCTCCGCCCAGGCCCAGGATGGCGTCGCAGCCCTGGGTCTTGTAGAATTCGGCCCCGGCCATGACCTCGGTGTCGCGGGGATTCTGGGAAACCGAGTCGTATACGACGTAGCCGATCCCGGCCTCGGCAAGGCCCCCGAGGCACCGCTCGTGCCAGGCGAAACCGCGCAGGTCGGCCATGGTCACCACGAGCACGCGCCGGGCGCCCAGGCCCTTGAGGGCCTCCCCGGCCTTGAGGCTCGCACCCGGGCCGAACACGAACTCCGGAGCCAAAAAGCTGTGCATGGCCTGTGAAACCTCTGCGGCCTTCACGTCGCGCCCTGCATGCTGCATCAATCCGCCCTCCGCTTCCACCGGCTTTGGCGAACCACTCGCCCCGGCACCTTCACCGTAGCATGGAAAATAAAGGGAAGCACCCCCAGCCACCTGTTCTTTTCCGGAAAAAACCCCGCCTCCACAAGGGAGGCGGGGGCTGACGGCCTTATTGCAAGCTGTCTGACGACGTGCCTCTGCCCACGTTTCGGTGGAGCTCGGACGTTGCCGGGAAACAGGGCCCTGCCTCAGGTTGCGTTCCTTGGATGCATTGCCCGGGGACGCTCCGCTGCCAGGTTGAAAGACCATATTCCAAGATTGTCTTGAAACGGGGCCTGTGGCCGAACAGGGTTGCGGTTGGTTCCAGGGTTGCCGTCCGCCTGGCCCGTGTCGCCTGTGCGCCCGGCCTCCGCCGAGCCCGATGCGGGAGGAGCGTGGGCCTGACGCCCGCTTTGAACGGAGTTCCTCCCATTATTTGAGAGGATGGCCCCTGCCGGAACCAAAGTCAAGTCCGCTAAAAGCCCCGGCCTTGCGGTTCCCCGGCCAAGGAGGTAAGCAAGGCGCCATGTCGCGATCCGCCCCCGCTCCCCGCCGGCTCCTGGACCTGCACCCGCTGTTTCGCCGCCTGTCCGGCGAAGTGATCTGGCTGATGTTCGAGGAGCACGACGCCGACCCCGAGGCCATCCAGGCCTTCATGGACCGTTTGGGCGGCGTGCTGGGCCGGACCACGGAGCTCATCGAGGCCGCCCTGTCCGGAGAGGACGTGTACGCCCGCGTCACGGTGCGCGAGGGCCGCACGCCCTGCGAAACCTGCGCGCGCCTGGCGGGGCGGATCATCCCCCTGGGCCGCGAGGGCGCCGAGAGCCTGCTGCCGCCCTACGCCCTGGGCTGCCCCCTGGGCGCGGAAATCGTCGCCCCGGGCGCGGACACGCCCCCCCCGGGCCCGGAGCTCCTGCCCGGGGACGCGCCCCACGGCCGCCTCGTCTGCGGGGACTGGATCTTCAGCCACCCCTGGCACGAAGACGCCGAATAGGCTCCCGCTACATGGCCCCGGCGGGCTTGCCCGCCAAGCCGCAGTAGCCCAGGTCCGTCTCGCCCTTCTTCTCCGAGTGCTTGTAGCGCCACATCATGCACTGCGCCCCCTGGCACATGCGAAACTTGTCGTCCTTGGTGGTCAGGAAGGGACAGTACTTGAACCTGGCTTCATCCTGCGGCTGCATGAGTCACCTCGCTTGAGTTCCACGCTTTCCCTGCGCCCGGGGGGACGCGGGTCGTTGCCTGTCTTCCGAATACCAGAGCCCCGGCCGCAGGTGAAGCACGGCGACCCGCCCCTTCCGCCAGAAGAAAAAATCGACGCGTTGACTCCAAAGGCAAAATTCCATTAGGTTTGAAACAATGCCCTACACTCCGCCGGGCGCCGACGGAGGAAAACACCGGAGCGCGCGCATGCCAGAGGAACCATTGCTCCACAACCTGGGCCAGGAACGGCTGGACTCGTTCTTCGCCTGCGCCCGGGAGGACGGAGAGCCGTCCGAGGCCTTTTGCGCGCGACTGGAAAAACTCTTCGGCCCGGGGATATTCGCCCTGGCCATCGCCTTTTTGACCCACATCCGCTTTCCCAATGACGAGGCCCGCGCCCATTGGGCCGCCATCCTGGACAACCGCCGCGGCCTGACCCGCCTCGCGGGCCGGGACCTGGGCCTGCTTGTCTGCGTGGTGGACTATTTCATCAACGTGCGCCCGCACCTGGAGTCTCCCGTGACCCTGGAGGCGGACACCCTGGCCCACTGCACGCGGCTGATGATCGTGGACGACTTGACGGGCCTGTACAACCGCCGCCACTTCCTGCCGGAACTAAAGAAGGAAATCGAACGCTCCCGCCGCCTGAAACGGCCCCTGTCCCTGATCATGGCCGACCTGGACCACTTCAAGGACTTCAACGACAACTACGGCCACGCCGCCGGAGACAGGGCCCTGGAGCACACGGGCGAGGTCCTCAGGCGCTGCGCCCGGCTCATGGACCAGGCCGTGCGCTACGGAGGCGAGGAGTTCGCTCTGATCCTGCCCCACACCAGCCGGGAGGACGGGGTGGTGGTGGCCGAACGCATCAGGGCCGCCATGGCCCGGGAGACGGTTTGCGACGCCGCCGGACGGCCCCTGTCGCGGATAACCATGAGCCTGGGCCTGGCCTCGTTCCCCGACGACGGCGCCACGCCCGAAACCCTCATCGAGGCCGCGGACAGGGCCCTGTACCGGGCCAAGGGCCAGGGCCGCAACCGCACCTGCGACGTCTCCGACGAACTGCGCCGGGCCAGGAGGCACAAGGTCTGCCTCACGGCCCGCTGCACGCCCACGGACAACTCCGGCGGCGACCTCACGGCGCGGGTGCTGGACATCTCCGTGGTCGGCGTGCGCTGTGCGGCGGAGCAGCGCATCGACGCGGGCAGCCGCCTGGACATGCAACTCATCAGCGAGGGAGGCGACCTGCGCCTGGACGTGCCCGGAGCCCGCTCCGTATGGTCCGAAGCCGCGCCCGACGGCACCTGGCACATGGGCATCGACTTCTCCCCCCTGCCCGCCCTGGACCGCGAACGCCTGGAGACCTTCCTGGGCGCGCCCAGACGGCGGCGCTCCAAACCCTAAAGCCCGCCCCGGCACCGGCCGATAACGAGACTGCCGCGCGCCTGAAACGGGCGCGGGCGGAGAGCCATGACCGTCACTTCCATCGCCTACCAGCCCATGGGTTACACCTCCGCATGGGGCGTGACCCCGGGGACCGACGAATCCCCGGCCAGGGAGTTCGCGTCCGCGAGCCTGCGCACCCCGGCCTCGGAGGACGTGGCCGATGCGGCCCAGGGCTTCGCCCAGGACCTGGCCCTGCGCATGGCCCAGGCCGCCCAGGACGGGGACAAGGACACCTCGACGCTGGCCTCGTCCCTGGCCGAGGCCATGGAATACATCGGCGAGGAGTTCGGATCGGACGCGGCCACGGCGGCCATGGGCATCGTGTACTCCAAGGTGGGCCAGGAGGAGATCGACGAGGACAGCCTGGGCAACGGGCTGCTCGGGGTCATCGCCTTCGTGGACCGCAACTTCGGCTTCAGCGGCGGAGACAAGGTCATCTCCCGCTTCAACGGCGAACTCAACGACAGCATCAACGAATACTTCGACAACGGCCTGAGCGAGCTATTCTACGCCCAGACCCCGCAGACAACGAGCATCGCCCAGGCGGTGCCCGGGCTGGCCAGCGCCGTGAGTCAGGCCTGGGGCCAGGACGCGGCCGACGGCGTGGCGGACATGATCCGCGACAGCCTGACGGACGGCCTGAACCTGACCAACCTGCGCCGGGGCGTCGCCGACGCCGCCGACCGGCTGGAGCAGGACGGCGCGCCCGGGGCCGCCGCCACCCTGGAGCAGGCCGCGCAGGAAATCCTGGACGAACTGAACGCCGCCGCCCAGACCCCGCCGGGCGCGGCCCTGGACGTCTACGTCTGATCCCCCTCGGCCCGCCGCGCCTTCCCATTTTTCTTCACGCGCGCTATATAGGGCCATGGACCAGCCCCCATCCCACGGCTCGGCGGCCCCGCTTTGCGGGGACCGCGGCACCCGCATTCCGGCCGGGACCTCCCCGGGCAAGAACATGCTGGTCGTGGCCGTGCTCCTGGTCCTGTTCCTGGCCCTGTCGGCCTTCGCCACCCTATCCCTGTTCTACCACGACCGCGACGCCCTGAATTCGCGCATGCTGTCCACGGCCAGGGTCCTGGGGCGCATGCTGGTGCGCGGCCTGGGGCCGCCGCCCGACGCCCCGCGCATGCAGCAGGACATCCAGGACGCGGCCGCGGGCGTCCCCAACGTGGTGCGCATCTCGGTCTACGTCCCGGGCCCGGACGGGGCCCTGACGGCCGTGGCCAGCACCTGGCCCTCGCGCATCGGCTCGCCCGCCGGGCCCGTCCTGGACCTCGTTCTGTCCGGGGACCAGCCGCAGTTCTCCGGCGAAAAGGTGGGCGGCCTGAACACGGTGGTGCTGCGTCTGCCCCTGCGCCAGCCCCCCGGAGACCCCGGAGGGCTCCTGGAACTGGCCATGGCCCTGGAGCGGCCGGCGGGCATGGCCGCCGGGCTCTACGCCTCGGCCGTGGCCCTGCTCATGGCCCTGCTGGCCACGCATTTCCTGCGCCAGCAGCGCAGCCTGTCCCGGGAGCTGGCCGGGCGCAGAAGCGCGGAGGCCGAACTGCTGCGCCACAGCGGGCAACTGGAGAACGAGGTCCGCGACAGGACGAGCGAACTGACCCTCGCCAACCGCCGCCTGGAGCACGAGGTGGCGCGGCGCATGCGCATGGCCGAGGAATTGCGCAGTTCCCTCTCGGAAAAGGAGACCCTGCTCCAGGAGATCCACCACCGGGTCAAGAACAACCTGCAGATCGTGGTCAGCCTGCTGGACTTGGCCAGCCGCCGCACGGACAACTCCCAGGTGCACGACCTGTGCACCGAGCTGTCCTCCAAGGTCCACGGCATCAGCCTGGTGCACAGCCAGCTCTACCAGAGCGAAACCCTGGACAGCATCGACATGGCCGAATACGTGGGCAACCTGAACTCCTACCTCGTGCAGGTCTTCCAGGCCGCCCACGTCAGCGCGCACCTGGACACGGAGAACCTGCTTCTGCCCATCGCCGCGGCCACGCCCCTGGGCATGGTGCTTAACGAACTGTTGACCAACGCCTACAAGCACGCCTTCAAGGACCGGAAACAGGGGGAGCTCAGGGTGGGCCTGTCGCGGGAGGGAGACACGGTGCGGCTGCGCGTGGCCGACGACGGCCCGGGCATCCCCGAGGATTTCGATCCGGCCGAGGCCACCAGCCTGGGCATGCGCCTGATGAACAACATCGTGGCCTTCCAGCTCATGGGCAGCCTGCGCCTCGAACCTGGCCCCGGGACCGTGGCAGTGGTGGAGTTCAGCCTGCGGCGCTTCGCCCGCGCCGAGGGAAAGGCCTAGCGGACCGCCGCGTCGCCGCGAAAAACGGCTGCTGCATCAACAGTCCGCTACTTGCGGCGCACCACCGTAAGAACAACCCCCAAGGCCACCAGGGCCAGGGCCACGCCGCACTCGAACACCCCGTCGTAGCCGTCCATGGCGTAGGCCGCGCCCACGATGAGGGGCCCCAGGGTCTGGCCGATGCGCAGGATCATGCCGTTGAGGGCCATGAACGCGCCGCGCTGCTCCATGGGGGCCAATTCCGCCATCATGGACTGCACGCAGGGGATGTTCAGGCCCTGGGCCAGGCCGAAGATCAGCACCGGCAGCAGCATCCACCACAGCCCGGGCATGAGGGGCACCAGGGCGGAGCTCAGGGCGTAGAGCACGAAGGCCAGGGCGAGGATGCGCACCGGCGAGAGATGCTTTGCGATGCGCCCCAGTTGGCCGGACACGAGCACCGTGCCCAGGCTGGTGGCCCCGTACACCGTGCCGATGGCCCAGGGCTCGGCCCCGAAGGTGTCGTGCAGATACAGGGGCATGAAGGAGATGAGCACCCCGTAGAGCAGAACGAAGGTCAGGGCCGTGGTCACGAACAGGCCCAGGGCCTTGGGCTCGGTGGCGCGCCTGAGCGCCAGGCGCATGTAGTCCATGAACGGAACGTCGCGCTCGGGGTTCGGGCAGTCCAGGCCCAGGGCCACGGCCAGGGCCAAAGGCAGGGCCATGAGGGGCAGGATGAAGGGCCAGCGCCAGCCGATCTGGGCCAGGACGCCGCCCAGGAGCGGATAGATGGTGGTGCCCAGCGCCAGGACCCCGGCGTTGTAGCCCAGGGCCTGGATGCGCTCCCGGCCGGTGTACAGGTCGCTGATGATGGTCATGTTCAGCGCGCCCAGGGCCGCCGCGCCCATGCCTTGGAAAAAGCGCAGCACGATGAGCGCGTGGAAGCTCTGGGCCAGGATGCAGGCCCCGCCGAAGAGCCCGAAACACGCCAGCGACGGCACCAGGATGCGCTTGCGGCCGTAGCGGTCGGCCATGATGCCGAACACGGGGGTGAGCACCGCCCCGGGCACGGTGAAGGCCGTGACCAGCCAGGCCACCTTGTGGGCCGAGAGGTTGAAGGTCTTGATGATGGGCGGAAAGGCGGGGGCGATGCTGGACACGCCCATGACCACCATCAGGGTCACGCCGAAGAGGATGCGCAGGTTCCTGTCGCGCAGCAGGGATCGGGATGGGGATTCCATGGATAGTACTCTGCCGCGGCAGGCGGTTCTGGTCTGTCTCGGTTGCGGCCCCGGGGGCCGTGATCCTCGGGAATAAGTCTCTTGGCAGGCCGTCCCAACATAGTGAGATGCAAGGCGCAAGAACAATTCAAGGCCGAAGCGTATCCAAATACGCGAGGGTTTGAATTGTTCGCAGCAACGCCGCAGATCGCTGTTTTGGGGCGGTCTGCTAATCCATCTTGGCGCGCACGGAGGCGGTCTTGGACGAAAGCCCGCCGGAGCGGCCCTTGCGCCAATCCACCTTCATGGTCATGTACACGCGGTCGCTCTTGGACTGCAGGTCCTTGAAGCAGCGCCCCACCAAGTCCATGACCTCGTCCCATTCGCCCTCGATGCAGGTGCCCATGGGGTTCAGGTCGTAGGGCAGGCCGCTGTCGCGGATGGCCAAAAGAACCCCGGCCACGTAGGGGCTTACGCTCTCCCCCTTGTCCATGGGAAACATCGCCAGTTCCACTATCACGCTCATGACCGTCTCCGCCGACGCGTCCCGGGCGAGCCGGGACGCGCGTTACTTGCCGCCTTTGAGGCGCATTTCCTTCATTTCCCGGATCTGCTTCATGACCAGCTTCTGGGCCACCTTGGACTCCTTGGTGCGCAACACCTCGAGCTCCTCGCGGGTCACGAAGTGGATGGCCTCGGCCGGACATATCTCCATGCAGGCCGGGCCCAGGCCCAGGCGCTGGCGGCCGCTGCACAGGTCGCACTTGGTCACCGGCACCACCCCGCCCGCGTGGTAGATGGCGCCGAAGGGACAGGCCTCCATGCACTTCATGGCCTTGCAGCCCCGGCACACGGACGGGTCGTGGCGCACCACGCCGGTCTCCTCGTCCTTGGCGATGGCCCCGGCCGGGCAGGCCTTGACGCACATGGGGTGCTCGCAGTGGTGGCAATACAGGGGAAAGGCCAGGCCGTCGTCGGTCTCGGTCATCTGGATGCGCGGCAGGCCGTACAGAAACTTGCAGATGGCCTCGCAGGACTCGCAGCCGATGCAGCGGCTGTAGTCCACCCATTTGGTCTTTTGCGTGCTCGTGGGCATATCCTTACTCCGACAGCCGGCCGCTTGTTGAAAAGATCATTCTGCGCAGGCCGTTCAAAAATAGTGAGATGCAAGGCGCAAGAACAATGCAAGGCCGAAGCGTATCCCAATACGCGAGGGTTTGCATTGTTCGCAGCAACGCCGCAGATCGCTGTTTTGGGGCGGTCTGCTAAGCGGTGCGGTTGAAATCCAGCCATTCCTCCAAGGACTTGGCCGCCTCCAGCCCGCCGCTCACGGCCCAGCCGATCTTGCTGGGGCCGGTGAGGGCGTCGCCCGCCAGGAACACGCCCTCGAGCATGCTCATGCGCGGCCAGGCCGTGGCGCCCTTGCGGACCTTGGGCAGGTCGATCTTGTCGCCCATGGGCAGGGAAGGCAGCTCGCCCACGGCGCTGATGACCATGTCCGCCTCCAGGACCTCGTTGGACCCGTCCTGGGGCAGGGGGCAGCGGCGGCCGGACTCGTCGGGCTCGCCCAGCACGCACTGGATGTACTCCACGCCCGTGACCGAACCCTCGCCCACGATGCGCACGGGTGCGGCCAATTCCTTCCAGATCAGGCCCCGATCCTGGAGCAGGCAGATCTCGTAGGGCCCGGCGGGGGCCTCGTTGATGGTCCGGCGATAGAGCATGGTCACGCGCGAGGCGTGGTTGCGCAAGGCGCAGTCCGCCGCGTCCACGGCGGACAGGCCGCCGCCGATGACCACCACGTTCTTGGCCTCGGCCTTGATGACGCAGACCTCTTCGGAGCAGGTGGCCCCGCGCAGGGGGAACAGATACTCCAGTCCCGAGAGCACGCCCGCCAGGTCCTCGCCCGGGATGCCCATGCGCCGCGAGCGCCAGGACCCGGTGCAGAGGATCACGGCGTCGTGGTCCCGGCGCAGGTCGTCCAAAAGGACCTCGCCGTGGTCGAAATCGTCGCCCTCGTCATGGGCCTCGCTGGCCGCGCCCACCACCTTGGTGCGCAGGTGGAAGCGCACGCCGTACACGTCCTCCAGGCGCTTGGCAGCGGCCTCGGTGCGCGTCACGGGCAGGCGGAAGTCCGGAATCCCGAAATACAGCAGGCCGCCGGCCTTGGGCATCTTGTCGTAGACGTCCACCTGGTATCCCCGGCAGGCCAAGTAGCCGGCCGCCGCCAGACCCGAGGGACCGGCCCCGGCGATGGCCACTTTGCGGCCGTTGGGCGCTCCCGGCCCGTCGCGGAACAGGCCGAAGTTCATCTTGTTGGGCATATGCGTGCATCCTGTTGCGGTTCACGGGGCCGCGCCGCCGGGCAAGGCCCCCCATCTGCTATTTATGCCAAATCCCTGCGCCTTGCAAACCCCAAAACCCTTGCGGCCCGGGGCCGGGGCGGTATAGCCTGGGCTCCGCGCGGAGGAGCCCCATGCACGTCCAGGTGACCTATGTTTGCCACAACTGCTTTGTGGTCCGGGCCGGGAAACTGGCCCTGGTCTTCGACTATCCGGGCGCCGAACACCGCCCCCCGGAGGCCGAGGCCGTGGTCCGCGAGGCCCTGGCGGACCGGGACGCGGTGGCCTTCTTCTCCCACAGCCACGAGGACCACTGCTCCCCGGACATCCTGGGGCCCCTGGGCGCGGCGCGCAGCGCGGCCCTGGCCCTGTCCTTCGACGTGCCGGACATGGTGCCCGAGCTGGACCTGCCCGGGGCCGTGGTCCTGGAGCCCGGGGACGCCCCGGGCGGCGGCGACCCGGGCGAGGAGGCGCACGTGGCCGGGCTCTCGGTGCGGGCCCTGGAGAGCAACGACCTGGGCGTGGCCTTCCTCATCCGCCTGGAGGGCCTGCGCATCTATTACGGCGGGGACCTGGCCGAATGGCTCTGGCCCGGGCTGGCCCGGGCCGCCGAGACCCAGGTGCGGAATTTCTTCGGCCGCAGCATCGAGGCGGTCCGGGACTTCGCCCCGGACCTGGCCTTCACGGACTGCGATCTGCGCCTGCCGGGGCTGGGCGGCTTCCAGCGCTTCGCCGAGGCCGTGCGCCCGCCGGTCCTGGTGCCGACCCACGATTTCGGAAAACCCCAAGACGTCTGCGACCGGGCCCGGGGCCTCGCGCCCGCAGGCGTGCGCCTCATGACCTACGCGGCCTGCGGCGACACGCGGACGTTCACCTTCTAGCCAAGACAACCACATACGAGACCGCCATGAAACGATTCAAGGTCTTCATCCTGACCACCGACACGAGCCCCGAGGCCCAGGACCTGCATCCCTCCCAGCGCGAGAAGATGTACAGCTACAACATCGAGGCCGAAAAGGGAGAAGACGCCGTGGGCAAGGCCCGGGCGCGCTTCGACCTGGAGCACGCGGCGCCGCATATTCATGTGGAGGGGGTCAGTGTGTTGGATATGTAGGTGAACGGGGTGGTTGGCTTGGGCCGCGCTTTTTTATCGTTACGCAAAACCACTTCTGCCCTCCCTCCCGCCCACCGCGTTCCCTCGCGGGTAGGGCGTTGGTTTGTCGGGAGTGTTGGAATGGGTGGCGCGGCCGCGCCCCA
>NZ_JBTVWW010000059.1:0-604 GCF_054819825.1 Desulfocurvus sp. DL1XJH-121 | reverse complement strand
ACTCCCCTGCCACCCTTTTGGAGCGGGGGCGGTACCGGGCCCTTATAGCTATGGGCAACGCCAAGGCGTGTCTCTCATGAAAGCCAAGCGTGTCGGCGGGGCAGGGGCTTTGGTGAGGCAACGCGATACGCCGTTGCGTCGCCCTGATGATCTGATTGGCCGGACGCCGAGTTATTTTGGCGCAAAACCAAACGTGCCCTCCCGCCCGCCCACCGCGTTCCGCGACAGGTATGATGGAGTGGGTTTTGGGGGAGGGCATGTAGTGCCGCGGACGCGTGGCGCGGGAGAGGCCCAGGACGTTAGCGAAGAGCCTCCCGACCCGAAAACGCGGCAGGGAATAAAGAAGAAGTATCCTACCCGACAATGCGGCAAGGGATCATGCGGAAAAGAACTTCCCCCATGACGCGGCATCCCGTGTTTATCGACCCCACCTGCTCCCCAAGCCCCGGCGCGCTGCCCGGCGAAGCGGCTGTGATGGAAATCAGCGAAGCGGAGCCAGACTCGTGCGACGGGGCGGCATCACCTGTGCCGCGACACGAGGGGAAATATCATTACAGGACCGCACCACTGTGATGCCTCAGCGCCCCATGCGGGTACGGGGGGG
>NZ_JBTVWW010000058.1:0-606 GCF_054819825.1 Desulfocurvus sp. DL1XJH-121 | reverse complement strand
GAAAAGGCGGCCGAGGCGGCCGCCTAGAAATCACCCCGCCAGGGGCGGCAGTGTCAGGTGAATACTATCTCTGTACAATTAATTGCTATCGTAATATTTTATTTTGCTTGCATATTAATATTGCACTACATAAAAAAACCAGAACAGGAAAAAGATATTTTAAAATAGGCATACCAGACTGGATAGAGCTACATACAGGGTCTATCGTAAGTCTCTATTTAACAATTGAAGTTTCCATAATTCCATTTTTATACGACAAAGAGTTACATTTTGATGCAGAATGCATACTTGCATTTATGCTATATTTTTTAATAATTTCTACATCTTTTGCATTGTTTCTTGGCCCTCATATCATAAAAAATGTTGACTATATTTGGGGATGTTCAGAAATATATGACGATTACTTTTATTACTCATCTATTTTGAGCCTATACAAAATTAATCGAATCAAACTAAAGAATATAAAAAAATTCCGTAGAACTGCTGATAGGCTTGCTCACGGGTGGGTCTCAATAAGAACACAAGACGGCAAGATGTACAGAGATAGTATTCACCTGACACTGCCGCCCCTGGCGGGGTGATTTCTAGGCGGCCGCCTCGGCCGCC
>NZ_JBTVWW010000057.1:0-645 GCF_054819825.1 Desulfocurvus sp. DL1XJH-121 | reverse complement strand
ATAGGCGGCCGAGGCGGCCGCCTAGAAATCACCCCGCCAGGGGCGGCAGTGTCAGGTGAATACTATCTCTGTACAGTTTGCGCATACTAATTATTCGCAAAGGTGGATCTGTAATTTTTTCTATATTTTTTTGTATTAATTCACTTATTTGATAATTTTCACATAAGATTATATCTGGCGAATATGCTTCAAGCCATGAATAAGCTACTTCATTTTTCGCATCATGGATATCAAACGGAACGAAGCATGCAAATTTTCCTCCCCAAATATAGCAAGTAAATTTTATTATCTCTCTAAAACTCTCTTCATCGATATCCATGGGTATTATAATCGCAGTTTTTGGTGGTCGCACATCTGCGGTTAACATCATTTTTCCCATTACAGCTTATCTCCATCAACTTTTTGGTTAAACAATTTTCTACTGATTTAATTCTATTGATATTGAATCCTGAATTTATATAGAGCATATAATGACAGCAAGTCTTTTCCGACAAATTCATTAATTTCCCGACATTTCAATGATGTTCATAAATAAAGCCGCCCCCGTCTCCGGGGGCGGCTTTATTTATGGGGCTGTCCTAGCTAAGAGTTCAGCTTACAGTTAGGATGGCTCCATGTACGAGAGGAAGAGTCGGCTCAGTATTC
>NZ_JBTVWW010000056.1:0-1042 GCF_054819825.1 Desulfocurvus sp. DL1XJH-121 | reverse complement strand
CGCGATCACGCCGGTGATGTCGGTGGTCCGGAAGTAGAACTGCGGACGGTAGCCCGAGAAGAACGGGGTGTGGCGGCCGCCCTCTTCCTTGGAGAGCACGTACACCTCGGCCTTGAACTTCGTGTGCGGGGTGATGGACTTGGGAGCCGCCAGAACCTGGCCGCGCTCGACCTCGTCGCGCTTGATGCCGCGGAGCAGCACGCCCACGTTGTCGCCGGCCTGGCCCTGATCCAGCAGCTTGCGGAACATTTCCACGCCCGTGCAGGTGGTCTTGGCGGTGTCGTGGATACCCACGATCTCCACTTCCTCGCCCACCTTGATCACGCCGCGCTCCACGCGACCGGTCACCACGGTGCCGCGGCCGGAGATGGAGAACACGTCCTCGATGGGCATCAGGAACGGCTTGTCGATGTCGCGCTCGGGCTCGGGGATGTAGGAGTCGCAGGCGTCCAGAAGCTCGAAGATGGGCTTCACGGCCGGGTCGTCCAGGCTGTCGGCCTCGAGGGCCTTCAGGGCGGAGCCCTGCACCACCGGGATGTCGTCGCCGGGGAAGTCGTACTTGGAAAGCAGCTCGCGCACTTCCAACTCCACCAGCTCCAGGAGCTCCTCGTCGTCCACCAGGTCGACCTTGTTCAGGAAGACGACCAGGGACGGCACGCCCACCTGACGGGCGAGCAGGATGTGCTCACGGGTCTGGGGCATGGGGCCGTCGGTGGCGGCGACCACGATGATGGCGCCGTCCATCTGGGCCGCGCCCGTGATCATGTTCTTGATGTAGTCGGCGTGGCCCGGGCAGTCCACGTGGGCGTAGTGGCGGTTGTCCGTCTCGTACTCCACGTGCGCCGTGGCGATGGTGATGCCACGCTCCTTTTCCTCGGGGGCCTTGTCGATCTCGTCGAAGGCCACGTACTCGCCACCGCCCTTCATGTTGGCGATCTTGGTGATGGCGGCGGTCAGAGTGGTCTTGCCGTGGTCAATGTGACCAACGGTGCCGATGTTTACGTGCGGCTTGGTGCGCTCGAATTTTGCCTTACCCATGACT
>NZ_JBTVWW010000055.1:0-1306 GCF_054819825.1 Desulfocurvus sp. DL1XJH-121 | reverse complement strand
TTGGGCGCGCCCACGACCCTGCACCCGTTCATGAGCGCGTTCAGCCCCGTGAGCTGGGAAGCCATGGGCACCCCGCGCGAGTTCGCGGAGGCCGAGTTGGATCTGCACGTCAAGCGCAGGGAGCGGTATCTGCGTTGCGGGTTCCTGGAGACGTACACCTGCCTGCCGATGCTGGTCGGCAACCTGCCCCGCAAGGGCGACTACATCTCGTGGATCGGATCCGGGGCGCAGCTTCTGGCCAACTCCATCATCGGCGCCAGGTGCAACCGCGACGGAACGGTCATCAGCCTGTCCGCGGCCATAACCGGGAGGGCTCCGTACTACGGGCTGTTCCTGGACGAAAACCGCCAGGGCAAGGTGCTGGTCCGCTTCGAGGGGCTGGACCCGGCGGAACTGACCTCCGCCCAGCGCGGAGCGGTGGGGTATCACGTGGGCGCGCGTGCGGGGAGCCGCAACGTGGTGGTCGACGGGATATCCCGCGAGTGCAGCCTGAACTATTTGAAGCACCTGCTGGCCCCCATGCCGGTGTCCGGTTCGGTGAGCCTGTGCCACGTCGTGGGCGTGACGCCCGAGGCGCCGACCCTTGAAGCGGCCCTGGGCGGGCGCGACCCCGAAGAGATCGTAGTCGTGACTCCGGAAACCATCGAAGAGACCCTGGGCCTTTTCGCCGGAAACGGCGCGAGTGTGGACATGGCGTTGTTCGGTTGCCCGCACTGCACCCCTGACGAGGTCACGGAGCTTGCGGAGCTTCTGGAGTCGAAGAAACTGGCGGCGGACAAACGGCTGTGGATCGGCATGCCCCATCAGAACCACAAGCTGCTCAAGATGATGGGCGTGGTCGATGTCGTGGAGCAGGCCGGCGGGGTCTTCGCCAGCAGCTGCATGGCCACCATCCCCGACTCGCCGATCCCCGAAGGCGTGCGCACCATCGCCACCAACAGCTTCAAGGCCGCGCACTACATCTCCTACCTGACCAAGGGGAAGGTGAAGGTCGTGATCGGCGACATGGACGCCTGCGTCGAAGCCGTCACCGGCGGCGGGTGGAAAGGAGGTGCGGCATGCTGATGAAGGGACGGGTCATCAATAGTGGAAAGGTCACGGCCGAGGCCGTGGTCATGGATTCGGCCTTCTCCTTCATCGGAGAGTTCGACCCGGACCGGGGCGTTCTGGTTCGTGAAGGGGATCCGCTGAACGGCTGCAGCCTGGCCGGAAAGGTCCTCGTCTGCACCACGGGCAAGGGCGGCACCATCGCCCCGTTCATCGCCTACCGCGCCAAGCAGGTTGGAAAGGCCCCCGCCGCGATCCT
>NZ_JBTVWW010000054.1:0-1463 GCF_054819825.1 Desulfocurvus sp. DL1XJH-121 | reverse complement strand
GACCATCCGAGCACCTACAGCGTGGAGGTCAGCGAATACATCCTGATCTTCATGACCTTCATGGCCGCGGCCTGGGTCCAGCGCCAGGAGCGCCACGTGAACATGACCATGCTCACGGCCAAGCTCCCGGAGCGCGCCGCCATCGTCCTGGACGTAGTCACGTCCCTTTTGACCATGTCCCTGTGCGCCGTCATCATCTGGACGGGCACCAAGACCGTAGTCATGGCCTACGCGGGCAACTACCGCTCGGCCTCGCTGCTGAGCTTCCCGCTGTGGATTCCCTATTCCTTCATCTGCCTGGGGTTCAGCCTCTTGTTCCTGCAATACATCGCCAGAATCATGTCCAAGTGTTCCCGTTTCGCGGAATTGGGGAGGAAATAAGCCATGGACCACATGATCATCACCCTCATCATCATGCTGGTGTTCTTCCTCCTGCTCATCATGGGCCAGCCCGTTTTCGCGGCCCTGGGAACGGCCAGCATCGTAGGCATCCTCATCCTCCAGGGCCCCAGGGGCCTGGGAGCCGTCCCCGGCGTGCTCTACGACCGCCTGAACAGCTTCACCCTGGTGGCGGTGCCACTCTTCATCCTAATGGGTGAGATAATTTTCGTCACGGGCATCGGCACGGACCTGTACAACGCCGCCAGCTCCTGGCTGAACCGCCTGCGCGGCGGCCTGGCCATGGCCAGCGTCGTGGCCAGCGCCATCTTCGGCGCCCTGTGCGGCGTGAGCATCGCCGGAGCCGCCACCATCGGCAGCTTCGCCATCCCCGAAATGCTCGACCGCGGCTACCACAAGTCCATGGCCACCGGCCCGGTGACCGCCGCCGGAGCCCTGGCCCTGCTCATCCCCCCGAGCCTGGCCTTCATCCTCTACGGAGAGGTGGCCGACGAGTCCGTGGGCAAGCTCTTCGTGGGCGGCATCGTGCCCGGCGTGGCCCTGGCCATCCTGATGATGATCTACATCTACGTGGTCTGCAGGCTGAAGCCCGAATACGCCCCGGATCCGGACACCACCGTGACCTGGGCCGACCGCTGGCAGAGCCTCAAGCGCATCTGGCCCTCCATGACCCTGATCCTCCTGGTGCTCGGCACCATCTACTTCGGCGTCTGCACGCCCACGGAATCCGCATCCATCGGCTGCATCGGCAGCCTGGTCATCAACCTGCGCCGCAAGACCCTGTCCTGGGCCATCTTCAAGAGCATCCTGCAGAAGACCATGCTCACCTCGGGCATGATCCTGCTCATATTCTCCTCGGCCCTGCTCTTCGGCTACGTGCTGACCCGCCTGCGCGCGCCCCAGAACATCATCAGCCTGGTGGAGGCCGCGCAGCTGCCCGAGTGGGGCGTGCTGACCCTGATCATGGCCATCCTGATCTTCATGGGCATGTTCATGGACATCGTCTCCGTGATCCTCATCAGCACGCCGCTCTTGCTGCCCATGGTCCAGAACATGGGCTACAG
>NZ_JBTVWW010000053.1:0-2292 GCF_054819825.1 Desulfocurvus sp. DL1XJH-121 | reverse complement strand
AGGCGGCCGAGGCGGCCGCCTAGAAATCACCCCGCCAGGGGCGGCAGTGTCAGGTGAATACTATCTCTGTACAGGCATACCCTGATCGCCGACGGTTATTTTTGTGTTTTTTCAGTCTAATAAATCGGCATGTATATGTCTAAAATTATCGCCTATTCGTAACACAACGCTTTGTAAGGTTCGCTAATGGAGTATGTTTTTTTTCTAGTTCTTCTCGAACATTGTCCCATTCTAAAATAATCGGGACTGGATCAACAAATTTTCCTTCAGATTTGCGCATTGCAGTAAGACCAATTGATTGTCCATTACTTTTTTTAATATATTCTTCAATATACCCCCCTAGTAATGCTCTCGAATTCGAAACAAAATGAGCATAATCATGCCGAATTTCATCGTGAAGAAAACTTAAATCACTTATATAACGCCTAATTGAGTCAAGTATGTCTATTTTTTCTGGCATTTTATCTATGATCTGTTTATTAAATTTTATATCACAAACTATGTACTCCTTTTTAACACTAAAAGAATTCCAAAATTCCATATTTTCAAAATCGTCTGTCCACTTGCTATGCGATGTAAAAAGATGAATTGGGAGTCCGTTGTGTTGAACATGATTCCTTAAAGATTCAACAAAACCAAAATTAAAATCACTTTTCCTTTTGTCAAGAAAACGTTTTTTTTCTTTGTTTTCAATTTGAATGTCATTGTCGAAACAAGAAGCAATACATTTAGGCGATTGATCAATGTAGGATCGCAAGCTTGATAGCAAATTCATGATCACACGATTAATTCGCATCCTTTGTTCGTAAGCAATTTTATAATTAAATTCATTGAGCAACATTTGATCCAGGGAAATAACAAGAGATTCTTTTTCAAAATTATAATAATTTGTTATTAAAATTTCGTACAAATTTTCTATTTCAAAAAAATTCTTTAATATTAATTTTGATCGTTTAATTTCAATATATTCTTCCTCTGTTATCTTAATTTCTGGGAATCTCCCTAGCGCATGAATGGCGACAATAAATTCATTCATTGCCTTCTCCTTCTTGTTTGATAAACGCAAGAGTTAGAACTGCTCCTGAACGCCAAGCACTCACAGGCAAAACAATACGTTGCGAGGCCTGTTGAGAATACATGACGACCGTGAAAACAGAACAGGTGAGGCATGGACAGGCGAAGGTTAAGTTACATCCAGGCACGCAATTTTCACTTATTTTAAATGTTAAAATTTTTCTGCTTTGTCTCTCCATTCAGGATCGTCTTTTGTATGTTGTTTATCGGAAGCATTCAGGTTATGATAACGATTGTTGTACATACCTGAAATATTAAAAATTTCGTCGAACGCTCTCACTGATTGATGTATAGGGGGCAACTCAATCTCTAAACTACATGATTCTTTGTTATAAGAAAAATTCATTTTTCCTCCTGAAATAACAAGCGCTAAAGTAATAATAAAAAAAGATGCTGCAATTGTAACTTTAAATGGTGATGAGTATGATATTGATTTTATATTATAGTCTACGTATTCAAAAACAAAAGGTTCCTCTTTTATAAAATCGATAATCTCAAGCGTATTATGTATAATCAAGTGATCATCAATGGATATATTGACTTTTTCATTGCTTGCCTCAAACGCAAAATGAATCGTATTTATCCCTTCATCTGATTCTATTGAAATATTTTCCAGCTCGTACTTTCTATCTGATTTATTTATTGAAAATGTTTCTTTAAGCTTCGGGCTGAAAAGTGCAACAAATTCTATTTTTGATATTGCCATTAATAAGTAGAACAGATTATGAACATCGCGACACACAAATTCTGCTTCTTTGCTTACATCTTCATCAAATATAAGTGTCACTGTATTCATTCCCTGTCCCCCCCCCTTTTTGATGCATTTTAAAAAACAATCTAAAAATGAAAAAGTATATTTTCCTTCTTAACCGCCATACCTTTATGCGTTATACTGGTCAAGTTGTTTGCTAGGGGGATGGGGGGGGGCACACGGCGCAATTATTTCTTCTGAGGAAAACCTGCCCCCACCACCACCCACCGAGCACATCGATATTTTTAATTTTTCTGATAGGGGAACCCGGTTCAAAAGCTTAGTCAATCGCGACATTGACCATACCGATTGCAAATTGACAGTGCATAATTGCCCCACTATGGCATTGCCATGCGCAACGTAAAAACTATTACCATTCAGGTTTCCCCTACTGTACAGAGATAGTATTCACCTGACACTGCCGCCCCTGGCGGGGTGATTTCTAGGCGGCCGCCTCGGCCGCCTAT
>NZ_JBTVWW010000052.1:0-3907 GCF_054819825.1 Desulfocurvus sp. DL1XJH-121 | reverse complement strand
AAGGCGGCCGAGGCGGCCGCCTAGAAATCACCCCGCCAGGGGCGGCAGTGTCAGGTGAATACTATCTCTGTACATGCAGTATGAGTGGGTTGTTTTCCTCATATTGTCCACAACCATTCAAATTTTTGATTTTTCCCCCTCTTCTATGGCTCAATCGTCGTCATCATCAGCGTGCGTGGCAATTCGCGCCAGCTCCTCGGCTTGACCCCCGCCGCGCCGCAAGGCTACAGCCCGCGCGAACATCCAAAATAAGAGACAATGATGATTTCTCGCTACCACCTTACCTCGCCTCCGCCTCCTCCCGCCCGCTAGGGGGGAAGGCTGCCGGGCCTTCGGGCCGTCCCGGGCCGTCCGTTGCGGGCGCGCCCGCTGTTTTCGTGTGCCGCATTCCCTCTGACACGCCTTGATCGCGCTGCCTGCGCAGAATTTTTCCGCGCCTTTCGGCAACGCGGCGCGCCGCGTGCGCGCGCCGCAATCCCTGGGGGAATCATCATGCACAGCCGTTTTACCCTGGCGGGGCTCTGCCTTGCCGTTTTCCTCGTCATGGCGGGCATGGGCGTGGCCGCCGTGGCCCTGCCCGAACGCTACCTGGGCGTTTCCGGCTCCGTCGGAGCCTCGGGCTGGCTGGCCTCGGCCTTTGCCGCCGCCTACCTGCTGGGCCAGTATCCGGCGGGCCGATGGGCCGACGGTTGCGGCTACCGCCCGGTCCTGGTCCTGGGTTGCCTGCTCATCGCGGCGGCCGCCCTGGTCTTCGGCGCGGCCCCGACGACCACGGCCATATACGCGGGCCGCTTCGTCCAGGGCCTGGGCGAGGCCCCGGTCTGGGCCCTGGCCCCGGCGCTGTTGGGCCGCCTGTATCCGTCCATGCGCGGGCGGGTCATGGGCCTGTACAACGCCGCGTTCCATCTGGGCCTGATGCTCGGCCCGCTCCTGGGCGCGCGGGTCGCGGCCCGCGCGGGGCTGGACCCCTTCGGCGTGTTCGCGGGCCTGAGCCTCGCGGCCGCGCTGCTGGTGTTTCTGGCGGTGCGCGACGCGGGCCATGACGCGGCGCTGCCGCGCCATGGCCGGTCGGCTGCGGTTTCGTCCGTCGCGCTGGTCCGTTCCCTGGGGGACGTGCTCTGCGCCGCGTCCCTGTATGGGGCGGTCTACGGCCTGCTGGTCAGCTGCCTGCCCGTGCATCTGGCGGCGGAGGAGGGCTTCGGCCAGGAGCGGCTGGGGGCGTTCCTGTTCGCGGCCTATGCGGGCATCGGCGCGGCGCAGCTCGGGGGCGGGGTGCTCTCCGACCGCTTCGGCAGGGGCTGGTTCATGGCCGCCGGTCTGGCGGCCGCGGGGCTGGGCCTCCACGGGGCGGTGGCCTCTGCGTGGCCCCTGGCCGGGGCCGCGTCCATGGGCCTGGGCCTGGGGCTGTTCGCGGTCTCGTCCATGGCCCTGGTCAACGAGCTCGCGCCGCAGGGCGGCCAGGGCCGGGCCTCGGGCCTGTACTTCATGGCCTGGGGCGGCGGCTATTTCGCCGGGCCCCTGGCCGTGGGCGCCGTGGGCCTGCCCCTGGGCGCGCGCGCCCTTGCGGCCTGCGTCCTGCTGCTGTCCCTGGTCCTGGCCCGGCGCGCCGCGGGGGGCCGGTGAACGTCCAGGCGGGAGGGGGGTGCCCCTCCCGCCGAACCCGCGAACCGCGCGCGGTTGACCCCGGCCGCCCTTGAACGCTACAAATCTTGCCATCGTTCAGGTTTCAGCCCCCGCAACCTACCGCCAAGGCCCGGTTTTCGTGAGCAAGATCGACGTCATCATCAGCGTGTGCGGCAAGCCGCTCCAGACCCATCTGGCGCTCCTGTCCCTGGAGAAGGCCTGCGGCGAGCACATCGACACAATTTACTTCATCGAGGAGAACACCAAGACCCGGGACATCGACCCCGGGTCCAACGAGCGCATCCTCGAACTGCTGAAGCACAAGATCGTCCACTACATGCCCCGGCAGTGGAACTACTGCTTCCCCATCGAATGGGACAGGATGGACGACACGGACTACCGGCATTCCGTGCGCTACCAGTACGGCTGGGAGATGACGGACAAGGACTACGTGCTCATCATCCACAACGACGCCATCTTCCGGGCCGACGTGGTGGGGCCCATGATCGAGGCCATCGGCGACCACGTGGCCGCCGGGCATATCGGCCAGTGCTGGTACTGCCCCGCCGCCTTCTCCGGCCTGTGCACGCCCGACACCTACATGGACTACCGCCCGGACTACGAGGCCCTGCGGACCCTCTACAAGACCGCCAACCCGCCCGAGGGCAAGCAGGTGCGCGCCTACCATTTGCCGCGCATGCACGACATCTTCCACAAGCAGCCCTGGCCCCTGCCCGAGTGCCGGGTCAACGAGTGGTGCTGCCTGGTGAACATGAAGATCGCGCGGCGGCTGACCATGCCCCTGGGCTCGGTCACGCCCTTCGGGGCCTTCATCAACGTGGGCAAGCAGATCCTGGACGTGGGCTGCCAGTGGTTCCGGGACATGCACCTGCGCGGGCACACCTGCCTGAACTTCGACATCTACAAGTACATGCACCACGACGTGCCGCCCACGGGCCAGCCCACCTTCGTGGACCAGGTCCGCTACAAGGACAAGGAACTGGCGGCCATGGCCATCCTGCGGCGCGACTTCGGCTATTCCTGATCCCCGGGCGCGCCTCCGGCGTATTGGCCTGCGCCGGGTTTTTGGTGTACAAGCACGTCCAAGACCCCAATTTCATTCCCCAAGGCGGTGAATCATGGATGACCGGGAACGCGGCGCTCTGGCCGCGCGCGTGGTGGAGATCGTGCGCCAGACCGCGGCGCATTACGGGCTCTGGATGGCCGAGGCCGTGCATCAGGTGGGCCTGGAGCAGGCCCTGGACGCGGAAAAGGAGGCCGGGGACCGGCTGACGCGGATCATGGAGCGCAAGCTGGCCAAGGCCCTGGGCCTGGAGCGCGGCGCGGACCTGCTGGCCGGGCTGGACGGCGAGACCCTTGCCGCCCTGGAGCAGGCCTTGGGTACGGGCTGGCTGGCCGCCGACGGGGTCTGGTTCCAGGCCATCGAACACCGTTTCGGCATGACCGACGCCAAGCGCGTCAACGATTCCTGCTGGGCGCGGTTCGCGCCCTACGAGGCCGCGCGGGCCATGGCCGTCCTGGGCATCGAGCCCGGCGGCGGCCTGGACGCCCTGGAACGCTGCCTGGCCGCGCGCATGGTGGCCACCATCAACACCTGGGAGGTGGCGGACCGCACCCCCACGTCCTTCGTCTTCCGCATCACCAACTGCCGCGTGCAGGCGGCCCGCAAACGCAAGGGCATGCAGGACTATCCCTGCAAGTCCGGCGGGCTGGTGGAATATCGCGGCCTGGCCCACACAGTGGACCCGCGTATCAGGACCGAGTGCGTGGCGTGTCCGCCGGACGAGCATCCGGAGGAGTGGTTTTGTGCGTGGCGGTTTACGCTGGAGGAGTAGGGGGAGTCGCTGTGGCGCGGGGTTTTTTGTCGTGACGCGGCACTAGTTAGTGGATTTTCCTTCGTTTTCGTGGGGCGGAGGGGCTTTTTTATCGTGGTGCAAAACCAACGGTGCCCTCCCGCCCACCCACCGCGTTCCCTCGCGGGTAGGGCGTAGGTTTGTCGGGAGTGTGGAGATGGGTGACGCGGTCGCGCCCCATGCGGTTACGGGGGGCTTCGCTTCGCTGATTACCATCACAGCCGCTGCGCCCCCCGCACCCGCCCGGGGCGCTGGGGCGTCGTGGTGCTGCGGTCCCTTAATAATTCCTCCCCTTGTGTCGCGGCACAGGTAGTGCCGCCCCGTCGCACGAGCCCGGCTCCGCTTCGCTGATTTCCATCACAGCCGCTACGCCGGGCAGCGCGCCGGGGCTTGGGGAGTCCCGGAGGGCG
>NZ_JBTVWW010000051.1:0-4309 GCF_054819825.1 Desulfocurvus sp. DL1XJH-121 | reverse complement strand
GGCGGCCGAGGCGGCCGCCTAGAAATCACCCCGCCAGGGGCGGCAGTGTCAGGTGAATACTATCTCTGTACAGGCAAGGCATCCTTGTTGGCAGCAACGAAAGCTGACCCAGAATACAAAGAAGAATGAGGAGTACGGCATAAGCCGCACTCCTCAAACCGATCAGGCCTCGCTTGCTGGTCAAAAGGCTAATCGTTACAAAGCCTCCAGTTAGTCTTTTCGTCCCACAACAAAGTCCCTGGATAGATATTTCTCCCTTTGTAGTAGGGGACCTGACTTTCCGTACTGAGGATACGCAGTTGCATTTTGGAGCCAGAAATCCTCTCTACTGTCGCAGTAATTGTATACTTAACCAATCCAAGCCCCGCAGTGGCTGATACGCACACCGTATCTCCGACTTTTTTGTCGGCCATATGCGCCTTATATGCAGCTATCTCAGCTTCCTTTTTCTGTTTTTTGCGTTCAGCCTTCTCACGCTCATACTCAGCCTTCGCCAAACGCCTTTTCGCTACCAACCCCGCATGCTTTTTTTGAGCCAGATCGCGTTCCTGCGCCCTTGGATATGTCTGAAGAAAATGGGCAAAGCTCTCGACAGTGTCAATTTTCGCTGCAACAGCATATGCCAGCCTCGTCATCCGAGCATAAGCGAGGGCAGCTTGCGGCGACGAGGGGTTCTTTTCAATAAAATATTCATAACTTTTAATCGTGTTCAACTTTTGTGCAACCTCATAGTCAAAAGCAATTTTTTGGTCATCAGTAACGGCCTCGGCTGAAGCAACCGCAAAGTGATTGTCAAAAGTAACGATTGGAATCAGCTTCCTGGTAAGCAATTTTTCTTTGAACTTTCTCGCATCGGAAATCGGGACAGAGAAGGAGACATTTTTTTCAAATTTTGGATATCTTGCAGAAAAAATCAATCCGTTCATCACTTCTGCATCCGCATTATACTTCATGTCTTTGAAATAGGGCTTCCCAAGAACAATTCTTATCGCACCCTCTCTCATCTTTTTATATACGCCTTTCTGATAATCGCTATCAGCAAACAGTAGCTTTTGCTGCATATAATTCCTTTCAGAAACCTCTACAGCGGACAAATATACATCCTCGGAATCTTGATTACGAGAGTCAATTGCGAGCTTCTCTTGCTCCCACTTTTCCCTCAATACAGACTCTCTCGCTTTGAAGTCTATACTCTTTTCAAATTCACCTTTAATAGGGGCTGGAGCAGGTGGATATTCCTCTTTTTTGTACTTTTTAACTTCTTCCTTCCTGGGAATAAGCGCCTTCTGAGTCAACAAGTTGGCGCAATGGATAATGCGTTCTTCGGGCGTCTGTCCGTGAACGCCCAATATCTCCTTCTCGACAGACGAAGGTTCTCTCACCAATATTGCAGGAATATAATAACTACTGAGGCCGTCATAGTATTTTTCTCTATTCCAATATTTTTGATTTCTCTTCAAACGATGGCCAACAACGTCTTTACTTTTTCGATCATGAGTCGCAACCGGCGGACAATACGCATCAGCCATCCCATTACGAACAGGCTTTTCAAGCGACTTCTGCCACCTCTCCGCCACCTTGCTCTTGGCCACTTCGTCAAAGGTCGGCAATCTCCAGCCCTTAACGCCATCAATAGACACATCGGACACTTTGCCAACCACAGCACCTTTTTTGTACAATGTGTTATAGTCATTCATGTTCATAAGAATATAGTTGTCGAGAATAGCCCTGTTCTTGGAAGAAGTGCGTCGATACTCCCAATCCGTAGCAGCCTCAAGGCTATTGGCAAAAGCGGAGGGAAGGGCATATATTAAGCCATTCTCATAAAACGTATCAAAATAGCCCGCAGAAAAATCCTGAGAAGCATCCCACTCAAAAGGCCCTTCGACATCAGTGTAAAAGACTTCTCCTCCCTGAGCCTCATTCTGAGAGCTGGATTCCAGTTTTTCCAACCAATTTTGCGCGACCGTATAGCCTTGCAGCGCAGCACGCGTGTACCAAATTTTTGCTTCTTTAAGAGTTTTTGCGCACCCCTTACCCTGCTCATACATCCTGCCAAGATTGAATTGAGCCTTTGCAAATCCTTTTTCCGCTGCTTCAGTATACCACTTTACAGCCTTTTTATCATCTTGTGGCACGCCTCGACCCAACTCATACATTAGCCCCAGGTTCCGTTGAGCCTTGACATCTCCCTGCTTAGCGGCCTCTGCAAACCATTTCACGGCGAGCTTATCGTTTTGAGCGACCCCATTGCCCTTTGCATAAGCTGAACCGAGCCTTGCTTGCGCATGGCTATCACCTTTGGAAGCCGCTTTGGCATACCACTCTACGGCCTTTTCCCAATCCTGTGGTACCCCTTCACCGGCTTCATACATTTGCCCCAAGGCCGCCATCCCTTTAGAGTCGCCGCTGGAGGCCGCTTTTGAAAAGAGCTTAAACGCCTTAGGCTCATCTTTACCAATATCACCAAAGATATACATGTAGCCCAAATTCACGAGCGCACGGTTGTCCCCTTGGGCCGCCGCTTTTTCATACCATTCAGCAGCTTTTTGCGGATTTTTAACTCCACACTCGCCTTTAGCGTATTTTAAACCGAGCTTGAATTGAGCATTGACGGCCCCTGCTGATGCAGCCTCTATTTCTTTCACACAGTTGCCTTGCGCAAAAGCGTGGGCACTGAAAAAAATCAAAAACACAAATACATTTGTTGCCATTTTCATATTCATTTGTTCCTCGTCGTCTGTAAACAATATGGGGGAATTTTATCTCAAAGACGCCGGAGATTTAATCCAACTCCATGCCGACTTTTCCTTTATTCTCACCAACAGGAGAAGTTTTCTTGTCTGCGGAAGGAGCACCCTTGGATTCTGAGGGAGGCATATCAACCGGAGCATTGCCAACGCTTGTTGAGGACGAGGGGTCTTGAGATTGCTTTTTGACGGTAACATTGGTTGCCTTGCCATCCCGGGGGGAACAAGTTTCCTCAACAGGCAATACCGTATCGTCGTCGATGTTTAACCACTTATCGTAGTATGTATGCTGGCCTCTATAAACGACCACATGGTATTTTCCTGGGGACAGCTTGATCCCTGGATGGTACTTGGCTCGAACGTTCATAATTTTAACTGTAGCGCCTGAAACCGCATTAACAGTCAACGAAACCAGTCGGCTCTTGTCGCTGCCATCCAAGACGATTACCTTGTCTTTTTCCAAAGCAATCCAACGATCCAATGCAGCCTTCTTTTTCGGATAGACACCAATATGGTATTTGCCTTTTTCCAACCAAATTCCATCATGATATTTAGGTTTGATATTAAGAATTTTGACTATAGCTCCCTCAGGAGCTTTAACGGTTAGTTGAAAATGACTTCTTTCTTTCTCGATATCTTTGAAAACAATCCATCCGGCATTCGTCCGAGCCATCCCGTCTACAATTTCAAAGACACCGATTTCATTCCCTATGTGGAGTGTGGTCAATTTTTTAATGGCGGCGCGTGTTTCGTATAACGGCGTTTCCGTTTTGACGAAATATACCTCCTGTGGCTTTCCAAAAACAGGAAATAACGCCTCGTTATTACTAAATTTTTCTGCAATGCAGCCTGTCAGCAAAAGGAACATGCAAAACAAAAGCAGTCTTTGAGACATCTCGGAACTCCTCACCCAAAAATCAGTTCACAGGCAAAACATAACCACACAGTTATGAAACTTAATATATATTAACGAACCTCGATTCTTTTTGCAACACTCTGATATATCAACAATAGTTTTGATAACAATTAAATACATCCACAAGCAGTACATCAATAGCATAGGACTTCATGAATCCATTTTTCTAATACTCTGGTTTTATTTAAAGCAAATAATTCTGAACTATTGAATTTCATATTTAAACAATTATTTGAACGAAGCAAAAACCGTTTATCCAGTCATTGCATTGGAATAATTCTTTATAATTTGCATTCAAAAATAGTATTTTTATGTCTTTATGTTTTATTAAAAATTTGAATTAGTTCATTGTATATAATTTGCGCACGCATAATTCTATTTATATGTAATATATACAAAGAAATTGGTGCGATAATTATTTTTTTACGCTATCATACACATCACAACAGCTCAGTTGCTGAACACAGGATAGCAGATCAATGTTGTCCAACAAATATTGCGCCACAACCGGCCAACACTACGGCTGGGTACTTGCACAACCTGGGGCTGAACAAGGCGTGGCAGACTGTACAGAGATAGTATTCACCTGACACTGCCGCCCCTGGCGGGGTGATTTCTAGGCGGCCGCCTCGGCCGCCTATTT
>NZ_JBTVWW010000050.1:0-4645 GCF_054819825.1 Desulfocurvus sp. DL1XJH-121 | reverse complement strand
ATGTTCATGGACATCGTCTCCGTGATCCTCATCAGCACGCCGCTCTTGCTGCCCATGGTCCAGAACATGGGCTACAGCCCCCTGTGGTACGGCATCATCGTGGGCATCACCTGCGAAATGGCCGTCATCACCCCGCCCATCGGATTGAACCTCTACGCCATCAAGGGCATAGCGCCGGACAACATAAGCATCCAGGACATCATCCGCGCCGCCTTCCCCTTCGTGTTCGTGGAGTTGGTGGGACTGGTGATCTTCATCGCCTTCCCGGACCTGTGCCTGTGGCTGCCCAACCACATGTAGCCGCGAGGACCAAGGAAACAACATGACTACCCCAATGACCATGTCCCAGAAGATCCTGGCCCGCCACGCGGGCCTGGATCACGTGGACCCGGGCCAGATAGTGCAGGCCCAGGTGGACTTCGCCTTCACCAACGACATCATGATCCCCGTGGTGGCCGACGCCTTCGAGCGCATCGGCGCGGGCAAGGTCTTCGACACCGAAAGGATCGGCCTGTTCCCGGACCACTTCACGCCCAACAAGGACATCAAGTCCGCGCACAACTCCCGCCTGCTGCGGGAATTCGCCAAGAAATACGGCATACGCCACTACTACGAAGTGGGCCGCGTGGGCATCGAACACAGCTTCGTGGTGGAGCAGGGCCTGGCCGCGCCCGGCGAGATCGTCATCGGCTCGGACAGCCACACCTGCACGGCCGGGGCGCTGGGCGCCTTCGCCTCGGGCGTGGGCAGCACGGACCTGGCCGCCATCATGGCCACGGGCCGCATCTGGCTGCGCGTACCCGAGACTACCAAGTTCGTGTTCCACGGCCGCCTGGGCCCTTGGATCGGCGGCAAGGACCTGATCCTGCACACCATCGGGAAGATCGGCGTGGACGGGGCCAACTACCAGGCCATGGAGTTCTGCGGCGAAGCCCTGCAGGACCTGGGCATGGCCGGGCGCTTCACCATGTGCAACATGGCCATCGAGGCCGGGGCCAAGACCGGCCTCATGCCCTACGACAAGGTGGCCGAGGAGTACCTGAGCGGCGGCGCCGCGCGCCCGTTCACCCCCGCCACGGCCGACCCGGACGCGCCCTACGCCGCGGTGCACGAATGGGACGTGAGCGGCCTGCCGCCCCTGGTGGCCTGCCCGCATTTGCCCGAGAACGTCCGGCCCGTGTCCCAGCTCACGGACGTGTCCCTGGACCAAGTGGTCATCGGCGGCTGCACCAACGGCTGCCTGGAAGACCTGCGCGTAGCCGCGAGCATCCTCAAGGGCCGCACGATCGACCCGGGGGTGCGCTGCATCATCCTGCCCGGCACGCAGAACATCTATCGCCAGGCCATGCGCTCCGGGCTGATGGAAATCTTCGTGGACGCCGGGGCCTTTGTCAGCGGCCCCACCTGCGGCCCCTGCCTGGGCGGGCACATGGGCATCCTGGACGCCGGCGAACGCGCCCTGTCCACCACCAACCGCAACTTCGTGGGGCGCATGGGCCATCCCAAGAGCGAGGTCTACCTCGCCGGCCCCGCCGTGGCCGCGGCGTCGGCCGTGCTCGGGCGCATCGCGCACCCGTCCGAAGTCGATATTTCCCAAAAGAGGTAACCATGTCCGTTTTGCAAGGAAACACCTGGATCTTCGGCGACAATGTGGACACCGACGTGATCATCCCCGCGCGGTTTATGAATGACTCGAGTCCGGAACATCTGGGAAAGCATTGCATGGCGGACATTTCCCCGGGCTTCGCCAAGGAGACGAAGCCCGGGGACATCCTCGTGGCCGGGCGCAACTTCGGCTGCGGGTCCTCCCGGGAACACGCGCCCATCGCCCTCATCGCGGCGGGAATCTCCTGCGTGGTGGCGGCGAGCTTCGCGCGCATCTTCTACCGCAACGCCTTCAACATGGGCCTGCCCATCCTGGAATGCCCCGAAGCCCACGAAAACCTCAAGCAAGGCGACGCCCTGGAGCTGGACCTGGCGGCGGGCCTCGTGAAATGCCCCGGACGCGGGCTGTCCTTCACCAGCCGTCCGGTGCCCGAGTTCATGCGCGACCTGGTGGCGCAAGGGGGGCTCATCCCCTACGTGCGCTCCCAATTGGCTCTTTCGGACTGATACTCACCACCCTCTGAGCGTTCGGCCGGACGCCCCGGGCCAGTTTTCTGGACCGTCCCGGGGCCCGGCCGAGCCATCCGCTCACCCTCCATGTGCTGTGGGCCCGGGAATCCTTCCCGGGCCCCTCAGTTTTTTGAGGGGGGCGGGGAGGCGTGGTGGGCGGTTCTGGTTGCGACACTCTTATCTGTCGTTGCGCAAAACCAATTGTGCCCTCCCTCCCCACCCGCCGCGTTCCCTCGCGGGCAGGGCGTTCGTTTGTCGGGAGTGTTGGGGGAGGCGGCGCGGCCGCGCCCCAGGCGGGTGCGGAGGGCTTCGCTTCGGGGCTTGGGGAGTCGGTGGGACAGCATCGTAAATAGTACGGCACCATGGGGCCAAGTATGCTTTCAGCCAATACCCCCCGCCCCATTGTCAGGTAGGATTCTTCTTCCCCTCCTCCTGTCGCGTTCTCGGACGGGAAGGCTCTGTAGCAATGCCCGGCGCGTGGCGCGGGAGAGGCTCGCGACCGCCTGGATTTGTCCCGCCCCTGCGGCGAAGCCGCGCGGCGGGGGAAATCCTTCGAAGGGAGCGCGCCTCTCCCGCGTCTCGCGCCCGCAGCACTACACACCCTCCCCCACCCCCCCTCATACCTGTTACGGAACGCGGCGGGAGGGCGGGAGGGCACGTTTGGTTTTGCGCCACGGCTCTTCTCTCTCCCCCACACGATCACCCCAACCCCAGTCTCCGCTTGCACTCCGACCAGCTTTGATTTAGGCTGCATATATTAACGGTTATTGAGTTTTTCATAGCTTGCTGCGTCAAGTTGATTTCGGACCCTCGGCCGGACCTCGCACGGAGGCGACCCTCCACACGGGAGATTCCAACGTGAAAATGGCTATTCCACAGAAACGAATTATGCGCTCTCCGCACATTCCCGCAGGCATCGACGCCCGCGATTTCGCTTACGCCGGACCGTCCGCGTCCGCGTTCCAGGGCCTTACCGAGCCCACCCTCTCCCTATCTCTCCTAGTACTACCTTACCTAGCCGCCTAGCTTAGGCTCCGGGCCAGCAATCCGGACCGATCGAGGCGCATCGCTTCGGTCGGGCTTTCTTGTATTGTATTCCCGGTCCACGGCGTCGGTCGCCGTAGGCCTCCACGTACCGCCACACACGCCGCGCTAAAGGCGCGGCCAACAGAAATGAGGATGTCATGCGACAGAAATCTCTGCCCATTCTTCTCGCATCCGTGTTCGCCGTGATGATTTGCCTTGCCGCCGCGCATCAGGCCAAGGCGGAAAAAACCTTCAATCTCACCTACTCGACCTATTTCACGCCCAAATACACCCTGCTTGTCGAACCCATGCAGAACTTCGCCAAGAACGTGGCGGAGCGCACGAACGGCAACGTCAAGATCGAGCTCTACCTCGGGGCCCAGCTCTACAAGGCCAAGGAAGAGATCCCCGCCTGCGAGCGCGGCGACATCGACATGACCTCGCCCCTGGACACCTACAGCTCGGGCATCATCCCGGCCATGGGCATCGGCGGCCTGCCGTTCCTGTTCAAGGACGCCGCCACCATCCAGAAGGCCCTGCACGAGGGGCTCTGGGACCTGGGCGTGAAGGATGAGCTGCTCAAGCACAACCTCGTGCTCCTGGGCGCGGCCAGCGTGGGCGGCTACCAGGTCTACTCCAAGGATCCCGTGACCAAGCCCGAGGACTTCAAGGGCAAGCTCTGGGGCGTGTCCGGCAGCACCGCCAGCAAAATCTGCGAGGCCATGGGCGGCTCCCCCACCACGCTCAGCTCCGGCGAGCTCTACCTGGCCCTGCAGCGCGGCCTCATCGACGGCTGCACCCGCCCCCTGCTCACCGGCGCCGGCCGCAAGCTGGACGAGGTGGTCAAGCATCTGACCGTGGCCAACATGTACTATTGCAACTCGTTCTTGGTCATCAACAAGACCGTCTGGGACACCATGCCCAAGGCGTACCAGGACGTGCTGATGGAATGCGCGGCCGTGCGCGACGCCGAGACCCTGAAGCGCCTCCAGGAATTCGAGAACGGCGTGATCAAGCAGTACAGGGACAAGGGCATGACGGTCCACACCCTCTCTGACGCCGAGTTCAAGGCCTTCGCCGACGTGGTCGCCCCTGTCAACGACTGGTGGCTGTCCCAGGTCCCCAACGGCAAGGCCTACATCGACTTCGCCAAGAAATACCGCTAGCACCAAAAGGCGTTCAGCCTGAATCCACGAGGCCGGGCGCGGCGGGCATGTCCCGCCGCGCCCGGCCCGGCACTATCCGACGCCGCCCCCCGGGGGAGGCGTCCCGAAAAGAGCATTGCAAGGAACCCCATGAATCAAGCCGCACAATCCTTCATCCGAGCAGTGGACAGGCTCTCCCGCTTCGCCGAGATCCTCACGGAAATCGGCCTGGTGGCCCTGATGCTCATGGTCTTCAAGGAAGTCATCTGGCGTTACATCCTGGACCATCCGAGCACCTACAGCGTGGAGGTCAGCGAATACATCCTGATCTTCATGACCTTCATGGCCGCGGCCTGGGT